>DAOVSY010000320.1 GCA_030633365.1 Spirochaetaceae bacterium
ACCCGAGAGAATACCATTTACCATAAACCAGTAAATGAACATCTCTATTCCCTTATTCCAACCGGATTTATAAAAACCAAATCCCATAAGACCAGTTATTATAATTGGTATTAACCAGGGAAGAAATTTCTTTATTTTTGAAGGCTGTGGGACCTTGCTAATTTCACTAAGATCTTTTGAAGCCTTATTTTCATACAGATCATTCAACCATTTAACTATTCCGCTGGCATGACCGGCACCAATAACAGCAACTATTTTCTTTCCAGGTGCTGTAAATATATTTGTTGCAAGATACTGATCCCTTTCATCTATAAGAACTTCTTTAACAGAAGGAAGATATTTTGCCATCTCCTCCATCATATCCTGAAGGGCGCTTTTTTCTTTTAATTTTTCAATCTCTTCTTCAGTAAGTTCCTCTTTGGAAAAAATTGAAGAAATCATTGCAGCAAGCATCTTATTTTTATTCCAGAAAGAAGACTTTGACCATGCACGACGAAGTGTTACCTGAATTTCACGATCACTGAAAGAAAAAGGAATCCCGGCTTCTTTTGAAACTTCAATAGCAGCTTTCATATCTTCTCCAGGAGTTGTTCCCAGATTTTTACCCATTTTTCTTTGAAATGAAGTGAGCACCAAATTTGCAAGGAGAAGAAAACCTTTTTTCTCTTTTAAAACCTTGTCTATCTTCATATTTTCCCAGTTTTGACCTTCTGTCATAGTCTTATAACGGGCAGCATCTATTTCTACACAAACATGATCAGGTTTTTCTTCTGTAATTACCTTTTTTACCTCTTCTATACTGTCCTGGGATATATGTGCTGTACCAACCAGTATAATTTCCCTATCTCCCAGTATTACAGGGGTTATAGTGTCACTTTCCTTCAAGATATTTCTCCTATATTTACAATCTAATCTATTAATTTATTTTTTATTTCATGTTCTGCCAAATCAGTTTCAAACATACCAAATATTTTTGCATCAGCTACTTCTAAAAAATAGATATTTGCCAGTCTTTCATTCCCCATAAGTTTATAATAGGTAGCAACATAAAACAGTACTCTGCTTTTTAAAGGAAGTTTAGTCTCTCTTGTCAATTTACTAACTAAATAAGAATCATATCCAGGCTCTGTAAACATCCTGGAAATATCATAAAAATATCCATCCCTGGGCATTTTATCCATAGCTAATCTAATAACAGACAGACCGCCTTCCTTATCACCATCTGCATATTTTGAAATTCCTTCCAGAAGAATATAAGCTGGATCTTCCGGGATATACTCTTTAGTTTTTTCAAACATCTCTGCTGCAAAACCAAAATTTCCACGAATATATTCAATTATTGCCAAAGGTTCATATGCATAATAATAATCCGGTCGAAGTTCAATAACCCTGTTATAGTCATAAGCTGCTGCTTCGATATCCTTCCTTCCATTATTGATACCAGCTCTGTACACATATGCATAGAAAAAATCCGGATCTATATCTATGGCCCTGTTAAAATCATCAAATGCTCCATCCATATTATTAACAAAAAGAAACAATCTCCCCCGGTCAACATAGTTCCAGTAGTATTCATCATCAAGTTCAATTGCTTTTGTAAGGTCAGCTATTGCACCATCAGCATCACTAAGACCTGCACGTGCTTTGCTTCTATCAGAATAAGCAAAAGAATAATCTGGGTTTGTTTCTACAACATGATCAAATTGTTCTACAGATTTTTCATAAGACTTATCCCTAAGAAGCAGGTTTCCATACCCAACTCTGGCAACAATATTATCTTCATCTAATTGTATACTTTTTTGAAAAACTTCTTCAGCCTGATCATATTTTTTTTCTGTAAGATATATTTCACCAAGATATGATAATGCTTCAGCATTTTCAGAATCCACTTCAAGAATAGTTTTTAATTGCTCTTCCTGAGCAATAGTGTTTCCTTCTAACCCTTCCAAAAAAGACATATTAAATAATGCTTCAAGATTACTGGAATCTTCAGACAAGACATCATTCAGGGTTGATCTTGCCTCTGCAAGCTGCCCTACAGTTAGGAGAAGAGATGAATGTAAAATTTTTGTTTCTACACTATCAGGATTTTCAGAATATGCGGTCTCAAATAATTCCAATGCCTTTAGAGGATCTCCAATACTCATATAAAAACCAATACTCTCATATGGTGATAATTCAACTTCAAGCTCTTTTGTTTCTGAATCCTGCTTATCTGTCCTGGTTGTGGTTGTAGAAGTACAACCGGCAAACAGTATCAAAATAGATATTAAAAATGAAAATAATCTCACTATCTGCTCCTTGCTTATTAGAAGACAATATACTGTCTGAAGTAAAAATAGACAAGACTGATAAGTAGACTCAAAAAGTAAGTTGATATTTTAATCTTTCATTGTTATTATGCCCATAATGAACACAAAAATTAGAAATATTTATTATTTAGTGCCTCTTTTTTTCCTTTTTATAACAGTATTTATGTTATTTCTTGAGTTTAATAACAGGGATAATATATTTAATATCCAAATTGATGCAATAAGATTATCAGGCTTCGGAGAACAGGGTCTGGATAAAAATAATATCTCAAATGCAAAATTAACAGTCCCTGGACTAACCATAAATCTTTCCAAAGAGCCTATCACTATACTTAGTTCAGAAGGATCTGTTTCCTCTGTAGACATCACCGGGTATGAAAGCACTGAATCGGGGTTCATTCTTTCTTTTACAAAATCACTGCTCATAACAATTAGTTCAAATGAATCTACAAGTTTAGTGTTTGATATTGAATATTCAGGAGATACTGACGATACACTGGTACTACCTGTGGATTTTATGTCAGATCTCCATCAGGTATCATTTTTACCTTGTTACTCATACACTGTATCAGGAATCAATTATATGTTTTCTGCTAGAAGTGGTTCCATAATTGATATGACAGCAGGTTCATTAATACTTCCACTTACAGATAAATCAGCATCTATAGTAATTGATGAAATTGGGGATAAAGATCCTCTCCAGTATTATTTCTTTGGGAAAGCAGGACCAGTTTCAACAGATCTATATGAATCTACAGTAGAAAATTTTATTGGTAAAGCCTATGAGGGATGGCGTGAGGGAAGGTTTAATTCCGAAAATGGTGACTGGATTCTTGCTAATGGGAAAAATGGATTTGATAATAATCTAATTACTTCTTTTATATCCGAAAGCTTAAAACGGGGAAGACTTGCCCAAATAGAAAATATTATTAATACATTGGGAAATAAGGAAAGTGAGTACAATTTCCTGAGTGCAACTTTTACAGGTAATGTTGTTGATACCAATTCTTTACGAAGAGATATGGATGACACTTTAAAGAAAAGGATATCTACTGCAGCAAAGTCTGGAGATTTGAGTCTTTTTCATGAAAAAAACCTTATGCAGGAACTAACATGGATTTCATCCTCTGCCTTAAACAGGGATTTTAGTGAGTTTGTATCATCTATAGATCTTGGCAAAAGGTTTGAACCAGCTGTTCTGACAGGTATGGTAGAAGTATACATAGCTTCAGTTAAATTAGAAAATGATCAGTATATAGATTTAATGAGACTCTATTCTATAATCGAAGAACAGATATTCCCTGCACTTATAAGGATCAATAATGGCCTTTTCCTTGCAGGTGGTAAAGAGAGTTATTACGATACATTTCTTTCTATAAGAACAGGTCTTGCCCTTTATGATATTGGTAAATTTGAGTCAAATGACCTCTTTGAAACAATTGGAAGAAGTATGATAGTCAGTGTACTTTCTTTAACAGATGAGTCAGGTCTTATTCCGGAATTTATTGATAGAGAAGGTAATATTCACGGCAGCAGTTATTTTGGTGCGGATACACTATATTCCAATTTAATAACAAATATTTATTCCCTACGTATATTTTTTAGAGGATATATTTTAAATATATTGTCCAATTACATATATAAGGAGTAGTAGAGGAGCTTATATAAGAATAATCTAGATCTAGAAATCCTAGAAAATGTCAATCTAT
>DAOVSY010000139.1 GCA_030633365.1 Spirochaetaceae bacterium
AAGAAACAAAAACGTTTAAAAAATAAAAGTAATGCAGCATTACAGAAAGAAGCTAACCGTAAACTGGCTCAAAATCCCAAGGATTCTGAGGCTCTAACTATCATGGCAGGCATTTATTTTGATGAAGCAAAGTATGATAAAGCCCTTCGAAACTATGAAATGCTTATTGATTTGTGTGCAACTCAAAAAGATATTGATGAATTTGAAGTCACCTTAAAATTTGCCCTAAGTGCACTGGAATTAAAAAGATATAATGAAGCATTCAAAGCTCTGATGATTTGCAGAGGTATGAAACAGGATATATTTGAAGTTGATTATAATCTTGGGTTTCTTTTATTTAAGCAAAAATCCTACGAAAAATCTGCTTCACTTCTTCTAAAAGCAAGGAAATTAAAACCGGATCATAATTTATGCACCCGTTATTTGGGTCATTCTCTCTTTTATCTTAAAAGAATGAAAGAAGCAGCTCTGCTTTTACGAAAAACAATTGATATTGAACCAGATGATAAAGAATCACTCTTTATCCTTGCCCAGGCATACAATTCTCTGGGGCAACAGGATCAGGCTCTAAGAATATTTACCCATCTTAGACCGGATCCTGTAATGGGCCCAAATGCTGCTCTTTTTTCAGGATCTATAAACCTGAAAATGCACCAAACCGATAAAGCTATAATGGATTTTGAAATAGGATTACGCCATGAAGCAATTTCAAAAAAGGTTAAAACAGATATACAGTACAATCTGGCAATTACATATATAAAAAAGCAGGATCTGGGAAAGGCTCTTGGGCTACTAAAAGAACTCCAAAGCAGGATACCAGGGTACAAAGATGTACCTGTTCTAATAAGCAAGTATGATGAACTTAATAAAAACAGAAATCTGCAAACATATCTAATTTCGCCAACATCAGATTTTGTAACGCTTTGCAGAAAGCTTGCAGCAGTACTTTATCCAGAGGCTAAGGTTAAAATAACAGATATTTCCGTACAAAAAGATCAACACGCAGATATACTTGCAGAAGTAAGTACAAAAAAGTGGGATGATCTTATTCTTTTCCGATTTATAAGAGCAACCGGTCAGGTTGGGGAATTTGCACTAAGAGATTTATATTCTAAAACAAAGGAAGTAAAAGCAGGAAAAGGGGTCTGTATAACTGCTGGAACCTATACTGAAGGTGCACATAGATTTGTAGAAGCAAGATTAATAGATCTAATAGAAAAAAAGAAACTTACAGAATATCTGGAAAAGGTTGAGTAAATACTAAAAAATTACGTTCTTCCTCTAAAAATGGAACAAATCCAGGAACAATATTTATGTGCATATTAGTTTTCAAACTGGATATTTCAGTATTAATAATTTCAATTTTCCCTTTATATGCAAACATAGCTCCTTCAGGAGCTTTTATTCTTATAAGAGATTCGTAAAAATCTACAAGATTTCTAAATGCTCTGAATAATATAAGATCATATTTATCCTTAACTTCTTCAAGCTCAGATTCTATAATTACGACCTGATCCATCATATTCAAAAGGCTTACTATATTTCTTAGAAACCCCGCCCTTCTTCCTGATCTTTCAATAAGGGTAAAATGGACTTCAGGGAAAAATATTGCCAATGGAATACCAGGCAACCCGGCACCGGAACCTATATCTGCTGCTGTTTTAAACGTAAGTTTTGTTAGTTCATGATATGCAGATAGAGAATCAAGTATATGTTTAATAATAAATTGTTCCCCAATGGCTCCTACCAGTTTATATTTATTGTTCCAGAGTTCAACTTCACTTATATATAGCTCTAACTTAGCAAACTGATCCTGGGAATACTTTATTCCAATTTCATCCAATCCATTTTTAAGAATATCTAATTTATTCACGAAGAGGCTTCTTTTTTAATAAAATCATTAAAACAGCAATATCAGAGTTCCTGACCCCGGATATTCGTGAAGCCTGGCCTATTGATACCGGTTTTATTTTTTTAAGCTTTTCCCTTGATTCTGTAGATATACCTTCCACTAAATTATAGTCAAAATCCAAAGGAATTTTCCTTTTTTCCATTTTATTAAAACGGTCAACCTGTTTCATTTGACGATTTATATATCCCTCATATTTTAAATCCACTTCTGCATGGGATATCCAATCAGAAGGAAAAGCTTTTAATTCCTTTTCAATATCCACTAATTGATTTATTGAAACATCTGGGTTTTTTATAACCTGACCAAAACTCTTTCCTATATGTTTGGAAAAGCCCTCAGGAGAGCCCTCCATATCAGATTCCTTCATATATCGGCTTGAAAGTAGTGCTTTTATTTCTTCAATACCTTTGATTTTTTTATTAAGTGCCTCAATAACTTCTTCACTCTGTAAGCCAATACGATACCCTTCGGGAGTAAGGCGAATATCAGCAGAATCGTGTCTTAGATTAAGTCTGTATTCTGCACGGGAAGTAAACATTCTGTAGGGTTCTTCTGTTCCAACCGTTACAAGATCATCAATAAGTACACCTGTATATGCCATATCCCTGGATAAAATTAAAGGTTCCTTTCCCTGTAGTTTCATTGCTGCATTAATTCCTGCCATTAGACCCTGACAAGCCGCCTCTTCATATCCGGAAGTACCATTTGTTTGTCCAGCTACAAATAATCCTGCCAGTTTTTTTGTCTCAAGTGATGGATATAATCCAGTAGGATCCATATAGTCATATTCAACAGCATATGCCGGGCGCATTATCTCAACATTCTCAAGTCCAGGAATTGTACGAAGAAAATCAAGTTGTACATCTTCCGGCAGGGAAGATGATATACCATTTAAATACATCTCCTGACTTCCAATTCCTTCAGGTTCCACAAATATTTGATGTCTGTCCCTATCCGGAAATCTTACTACCTTATCTTCCAGAGATGGACAATATCTGGGTCCTTTTCCAACGATATCTCCCCCGTAAAGAGGAGAGCGGTGCATATTAACATCAATAATTGAATGGGTTTTTTCATTGGTAAATGTTATATAACAAGGTAAAGAAGGACGGGAAATTTCCTTATTTGAAAATGAAAAGGGAAGCATAATTTCATCCCCGGGCTGCTTTTCCATAAGATCATAATTAAGAGAAGATGCTGCTACACGGGCAGGTGTACCAGTTTTCATTCGACCAAGAGAAAACCCTAATCTACGAAGTGAATCACCAAGACCTACAGCAGCAGGCTCTCCAAGTCGACCTGAAGAAGCCTGGTATTCTCCAATAAAAATTTTTCCATCCATAAAGGTTCCGGTAGTTAAAACAACTGCTTTTGCAGTTATGCTATTACCTCTTTCTGTAATAACTCCAGTTACAGAACTACCCATTTTATCAACCATTAAATCAATCACTGTATCCTGAAAAAGAAAAAGACTGGATTGGTTTTCAAGAGTTTCCTTTGCAAGTCTGTTATAGGAAAATTTATCTGCCTGGGCCCTGGGAGCCTGAACAGCAGGCCCTTTCCTTTTATTAAGAGTTCGATACTGTATCATGGTTGCATCAATTAATCTGGCCATTTCACCACCAAGAGCATCCACTTCCCTAACTATATTTCCTTTAGAAAGCCCGCCAATAGCAGGATTACAGGATAGTCGCCCTATAGCATCAAGACTTTGAGTTATCATTAAAGTTTTAAAATTAAGCCTGGCTGCAGCAAGAGAAGCTTCAATTCCTGCATGTCCCCCGCCTATTACAATTACATCATAATCCATTTTTATTTTCCTACACAAAATCCGGAGAAAATATTGTTTAAAATATCGACAGAACTAACTTCACCAGTAATTTCCCCAATAGCATCTAAAGAATCCTTAAGATCCATGGCAACTGCATCCAGAGAGATACTGTTACTAAGAGAATGTCTTACAACTTCCAAAGATTCCTTTGCACGTAACAAAAGATCCTTCTGTCGTAGGGAGTCTATCATTAATTCTGTGCCGGAAACATGTATACCTGTTAAACTGTTGGAAATTGAATCTTCTAAAGAGGAAAATCCTTCCCCGGTTAGAGCACTTACAGGAAGAATATCATCAGGTATATTCAAACCTGATGAATCTATCTTATTCCATATAAATAAATAGTTTCCACTTTTACTATGTTTCAAAAAAACAGCTTTATCTTTTTCAGTCAAACCACTTGTACCATCTATAACATATAGTACCAAAGAAGCATTTTTAATTATATCCTCACTCCGTCTTATTCCTTCTACTTCAATTGGATGATCCGCTTTGCGTAGACCTGCAGTATCGATAAGCCTGACAGGTATTCCTTCAATTGTAATCCAGCTTTCAATATAATCTCTGGTGGTACCATTTATTTCAGAAACAATAGAACGATCTTCCCTAAGGAACAGATTAAATAGTGAAGATTTACCTGCATTGGTTCCTCCTGCAAGAGCAACTGTTACACCTTCATGAAATATTTTACCAACCCTGTATGTATCTATAAGCTTGTTGATCTCCTGCTCTGCTTCTATTACAGGTTCTAAAGAAATATCAGTATCTCCACCAATTTCATCATCGGGATAATCCAGCTGTACCTCTATAAGACTCATTAAATCTACTAATTTTGATTTAATAAAATTAATTCTCTCATTAACAGCACCGGATAAACGGTTAAGGGCAAGAGAATGTGCCTGTTTTGACTTTGACCCAACAATTTCAGCTACTGCTTCAGCCTGACTAAGATCCATCTTACCATTTAAAAAAGCTCTCATTGTAAATTCCCCGGGAGCAGCATCCCGAAAACCAGCTTTTTTTAGAGCGTTAATTATAGATTCAATTCCAGGAAGACTTCCATGGCAAAATATTTCCACACTATCCTGACCTGTATAACTCCTGGGGTTTTTATATACAGCAGCTGTCACTTCATCAATATTCCTTCCGGTAGCGGGATCAATAATATATCCATAATGAATTGTAAACCCATTCGAATTAATTATAACCTTAGGATTTGAAAATACTTTTGAAAATAGTAGAATACTTCCCTGGCCACTGGTACGAATTACAGCCAGAGCACTTTCACTCCATGCAGTAGCCAGAGCAACTATAGGTGCATCAGTATCGTAAATTTGATCTTCCATAACAATCCTTAAGTTGGGCATTCCAGCCTAAACCGCTTCTTTCATTTATGATATAGTAGGTTTTATCAGGGAGAACTATAATAATCAAGGAGTAATTATGGATTCTAATAATGATAAGGAATATCTGATTGCTGTTAAAACAGAATATAAGCTCCTGGAGAAAAAATTTTTAAAAACCAGAGAGAAATTAGAAAAATGGGAAAAAAGAGCAACACTTGCTGAAGAAAAGGGAAAATCTAAACTTCAATCAGAAGCAGAAGCTCAGGCAGAGATTGTTAGAAATGATATTAAGTCCCTGACTGATCAATTGGTAGGATTAAAAGTAGAAGTTGAAAAGGCCCTGGAGACAACTCGAAAATCACCTCAACAACAACTATCCATAGATCCCAATAATCTACTTGCAGAAATGAATACACTAATTGGTAATGGACAATCATTAGAATTTGACAAAAGATTTAAGATTATACAGGTAGATAATGAACTGGAAGAATTAAAGAAAAAAATGGAATCGTAGGGAAGGGTTTCAAACCCTTCCCTACGATCTGGTGTAATATTTACGGCAGATTATTGGCCATAGATTCGCCAACTACCTTTCCAAACTGCTTGAATGCTGCTGACATTGCACTTGCAGCATTGCTCCCCATAGCACTCTTAAATCTGCTCCCTGAAGTATATATAATTTCTCCACTTCCAAGATCAGCTACTTTTATATCTCCGGAAACCTTAACAGTAAATCTGTCCCCATCTTTTTGAAAATCACTAATCCCAACAGTACCAAAAACAAGCCTTTCAAATCGTCCGGCATATTTTTTGGCAATTGCATTTATCAGACTCTCATCACCTAAACTAAGAATATCTGAATCAACATCAATAGATCTTATAGAAAACCCTTCAGCTGTAAGAACTTCAAGAATTCCTGATGCAGTTTCAGTTTTACCTGTAGAGGCTCCACTATTATCCTGATCTATTATCATAACAGCAGTAGCAATTTCTTTTGCTCTGGAAATTACATTGTAAGTAAATCCAATATTTTTAGAGTTCACAAGATCTTCAAGTGATTCCAACTGAACATATAAACTATCAGAAACATCTTCCAATGTTTCCAGAGATGCTGATAAATCCAATGCCATTGTTACTCTTTCAGTACCTACAAAATTTGCAGGAGGTCTGATAAAAGAAACAAGTCCATTTTGATCTGTCATAACAGATTCAGACCTAACAGCTTTTCTTCCATTTTCTCTTACAATCTTATATGTAATTCTAACAGGAACCCCTGCAAGAACTTTTCCATCTATACCTGGTGTCCCGGTAATTTTAAGTTTAAATGGTTCAGTAAAAGTCTGCTTAATAAATGCATTAAGATTATCATTCAATGCATACAAATTAATACTGCCAACAGCTTTTCTGGCTTTATTCATATTCCTTTCATATTTAATTTCAGCATTATCAATATCTGATTTATAAGCTGCAGAAGCAGCTTCTAAATATTTAACAGCTGCTTTAAAAAATGAAGAAGAGGTAAGCAAAGAATCTCCTTCTGCTTCAGGTCCGGATATAGCTGCTTTTTGTTCAGCAAATACAGCTTTAATTCTTGCCTGTTCCTTCAGCAAAGCCTGCTTATTATAAGAACCAAGAAGATACACGTTAACTACAGCACCATTTTTTTCAGTAAACGATTCAACAATTTTGAAGTCACCAATTTGAGCACTTGAAGTCTCTTTTATTGTTTGATCAAGTGTAGATGTAAACTTATCCAGTGTATCTTTTGCAGTAACTGTTGTATCTGAACTTACTTTTACCCCTAAAAAACGTGTAATAGAGGAAACAACATCTGACCCGGCAAGGGTTCTTGCCATAGCGGCATCTCCATCCGGATTAGAACCTGCTCCTATAAAATAGACAGTATCACTTGTATCTGCCGGAGGCATGGTTACCCAGGATGGTAATTGATTTTTATTTGCCGGATCGGGGCTTGAAGAACATGAAATAAATATAACAAGTAAAAGAAAAATCCCGGTCAAATAGAACAGATAGCTTTTATTTTTCAATCTAATACCCCTTTTTACAACCCTGAATCAAATGTAATAGAATTACCTCTCTGGTATACCAAAGAGATCCCTTCAAGGCCAGGAAGGCCTTCTGAAACATCATATACAAGATCTTCCAGATCTTCGATACGACCTATTAATCTAACATCATACTTTGTTTCTTCAGGAGAGGTGGAAATCCTTTTTATTGATTTCACTTTTCTCTCCATCTTCTTCATAAAATCTCTCATAAGACGTGAATCAAAAGTATTCTGCACTATAAGATCATATTTTATTCCCTGTGTAAGTTCTTTTTGTGTATAGGACCTTGCTTGTTCAACTGCTTTTTTTATTGCATTAAAAGTTGCTGATGCTACAGCATTATTTAGAGCATCATCTTCGGAAACAGTAC
>DAOVSY010000600.1 GCA_030633365.1 Spirochaetaceae bacterium
GTCTTCTCCGGTTAGCGTACCTATAAATCCTGGAATGGTACTGGCATCTACAGCCTCTATTTTTTTCAAAATACCACTTGGAATATCAGAGAATTTAATCCTTCCATAGATCATTCCGCTGGTTTCAATGTCATCAGCATATTTTATCTTTCCGGTGACCTTCAGTCTGGCATCCTGCCTTCGCAGAGATGCGTCATCCGGAAGATCAGCTAAAATACTCTGTTCACCTCTTAATACTCTGCCTGCATCCTCTACAGCATCTACTATCTTTTGATAACCAGTACATCTGCATAGATTTTTTGGTCCGATATATTCTCTAATTTCTGTTCTTGTAGGATTGGGATTTTCATTAAGAAGTCCAGTTGATGTCATAATCATCCCTGGAGTACAGTATCCGCACTGAAGTGCTCCTGCATTTACAAAAGCTTCCTGTACAGGATGGAGATTATCTTCATTATCAGAAAGACCTTCAATAGTTATAATTTCTGCATCTGCAAGAAGAGGATCATTTATTTTTAAACTACAGGACTTTACCGGTTCCCCATTAATAAGTACTGTACAGGAACCACAGTCTTCATTACTGCATCCTCTTTTTACACCAGTAAGCTTTAAATTATATCGTAGAAAATCCTGAAGTGTTTTTTGAATACTAACTTTTTCTTCTATTTTTGAATTGTTTACTGTTAAAGTTACATTAATTGTTTCGGCCATCTTGAGCTCCTAAGGTTGCATAGGCGAGCAGCAAACTTGTTTGCGACCAGCCTAAGGTTGCATAGGCGAGCAGCAAACTTGTTTGCGACCAGCCCGGATGTGTTGGTAATTGTAAAAGACCGACTATATCACACTTTATTAATATTTGAAATAAAAATTATAATTGAGGCTTGTATGTCTTGTTGGAACCTGAAAAACTGTATCCGTTCTTGCCGGAGTTTTTAATATGATACATAGCCTTATCAGCCTGTTTGATAAGATATTCAACATCTTCGCCCTGATCAGGATAAATAGCAATTCCTATACTGGCACCCACCTCAATTTTAGAACTGTTAATGGAATGGGGCTGTGATAATTTTTTAATAATTTTTTCTGCAATTTTAGCCGCAGTTTCGAGAACCTGGATCTCCGTTAAAATTATAAGAAACTCGTCACCTCCAATACGGGCAACTGTATCAGTAGTACGAACACAGGAAATGAGGCGTTTTGCGGTCTCTTGAAGGAGAATGTCTCCTATCTCATGACCATAATTATCATTGACTTTCTTGAAACCATCCAGATCCAGGAACATTATGGCAGCCGATATCTTTTTACGTCCTGATGTGCGGACAGCCATAAAAGCACGATCTTTTGCCAGTCTTATACCAGGTAACCCTGTAAGGGCATCATGGGTTGCCATATGTTCAATCTTTTTCTCATTTTCCTTTCGTTTTGTAATGTCCTGATGAGACCCGAACATAAAAAGAGGTTTACCATCATCTGTCCATTTAATAACTTTACCCCTTCCATATACCCAAATGTAGCTGCCGTTTTTATGCTTCATACGACTTTCACATTCATATAACTCCAACTCACCAGATAAATGTTTATCCATAACCTGCATACACAATTTAATGTCTTCCGGATAGTTGAATTTTGTCCAGGTATCAATGGTAACAGGAGATATTTCTTCCAGGGTATAGCCGATCATATTGGCCCATCGATCATTAACAACAGCCATACCTGTCTGAA
>DAOVSY010000030.1 GCA_030633365.1 Spirochaetaceae bacterium
ACTCGTACAATTTCCCATAATTAATGCAAGTGATGGTAGTTCATCCGGTACTGGTAGTTCATCCGGTACTGGTAGTTCATCCGGTACTGGTAGTTCATCCGGTACTGGTAGTTCATCCGGTACTGGTAGTGATACCGAATCTGTTTCAACTGAAAATAATCTTTTCCCTTTAATTGCAGAAACTCTGGAAGAATCTATAATTATTATAACAGAGAATGATGTAAGTTCTTCCAATGGCCATCTTATAACTGGTGCTCCGGAAATTATTTATCCTGATGATCTTGGATCAGTAGGTTTAAAATTTTCTGCGGTTTTTAAAATTATTAATCATTCTACTGATTCAGTACTATTAAGACTAAAAAGTATAAATTCAAATGATGGTAAGCTTTATAGTGAAGCACTGAGTGTTAAGCTTGATCCAGGTGAAACTAAATCTCTTAAACTTATTTTATCTTTACCTGATGGGCTTGAAAAAGGAAGTTACAATACTCCTGTTGAACTTATTTTTGATGATAATTACAGAGCATATCCACGTAAGGGTAATATTATTTATTTTTACGATCCTGAAATTAAAAGTGCAGCAAAAGTAATAAACAGCCGACTGATTTTATATGTTTTTATAGCAATTGTATTATTAATTGCTATAATTATTATTTTAATAAATGTTCTAAAAGGCTTTAGATTTTCTGAAACTTCTTATACTGGTTTTTCTGAAAAAGGGAATAAAAATAAATCAAATTCCTTTGGAACACCCAAAATAAAAAATAAGCATGATGATATCTCAAAACAAAGTAAAATTGGGCAAATCCCAATAGAAATGGTTGTTAAAAATCAGAATAGACATATAGGCCACCGGAATATTCATTATATTGGTGAATCACACCCCCGTTCTGTTGGTGGAGCAGGTTCCGAATACTTTCTAATTTTTATAATTGAAACAGGAAAAAGAATTGGTGAGATTGTTATGGAAGATGGTGTTGTAAGTTTTATTCCAAAGGAAAAAGAATTTTTCCCTGATCTGTCTGGTAATAAACTTATTAATTGCTTATCTACGCCAATTAAAGTTGTAAATAAAAAGGGAGTTGAAACATCTATAATTTTTAAAGAATGGATATCACCAGTTGAAAGACTTAATAAAATAATGCATATAATAGATAAACAGGGACTACCTGATTTTAGGTATTAAATACTTTTTAGAACATCAATTGCAAGTTTTCTTACTGCTCCAGGTGTCTCATCTGTTGTAAGACTTTCGACTTCTTCTTTTAAAGAAGATAATGAATTTAATTTAATACCTCTAAGTGCATATATCTTTAAATTTAGAGTTTTGTCATAAGATAGCATTTTTGAATAGAACTTTTTTAAAGATGAGTCCTTTGTTGTAGAAAGTATTTTGCACGTATAATCCAATATGACTGGATTGTCTTTTTCCCATTCATCTTCCATTACAGCTTCTATATGTTTTAGAGATTTGGAAAGATCTTTTTCTGCAAGAATCGAAATTGCGATACTTCTTAATCCAGTATCAGTCCGTTCGTTTTTATACAATTCTCTAATAAAATCATAAGCTTCATTCCCGCCAATATCACCCAAAGCATTTAATGATGCTGAACGAACATTTCTAATATCAGGATCTTTTTCTGTTTTATAAATTAAAATTGGAACTGCATCTTTAATACCCAATTCACCCAGACTTTCTGCTGCATTTATCCTGACCTTCCAAAACGAGTCTCTAAGGCCCTGTATTAATAGATCTGTAACTTCAGGTGAATTAAAATGTTTTAAGGCTGTAATCGTGTAATTTCTTAAATTAGGATCTTCATCAGAAAATAAAGATTTAAGTACAGGAAGGCTTTCAGATGATCCTATTTCACCTAATGCAACAACTGCTCTCCATCTTAAAGACTTATCATCACTATATATGTCGGTTGCAATATCTGACAATATATCCAATGCTTCAGTGGCTTTAAGTTTACCAAGACTTTCTATTATTGCTGGTTTTCTGAAAGAATCAAATAAACTATCTTCAAGATATTCAATTAATATTGTTTTTATATTTTCAAGTTCAGAAAATCCTAAAGCCTTTATGGAAGCAATTGAGAGTGTATTACTTTCTTCATCAATTAAACTTAAGAAATATTCAGATATTTCAGAGTTTTGGTAGTTTGATATATAATTTATATAGGAAGTTTTTGTATTATCCCGCAAATTATAATCTTCTTTTAGTTGTGTAAAAATGTACTCAACAGCCGAATTGTCTTCAGATTTTTTAAAAAGTCCAATAACTCTTTGATCTAAATTACTATTTGTAGAGGAGTGTAATAAATTTAAAAGATCATCATTAAAATCATAATTTTTTTCTGATTCAAGTTGAGTAATTAGATCTATGACCTGTGTACTTATTCCATATTTTATTGTTTCAAGCCTTTCTTCCTGTAAAGACTTAATATCTTCTTTACTGCTTTCTTCCTCTGCAATAACAGAAAAACTAATAAATAATAAAAATATAAAAAGTTTGTAATTAATCATTTTTTAGACCTTTTTTTAAGAATAAAATCAATAACTTCCAGTCGGGTTAATTTGTACATTAAAAATGTTAAAACTAACCAAATACTAAAAATTAGAATTATAAATACTAAATTATAAACAGAGCTTGCAGTTTTCCAACTGTCTCCAAGGTAATTTACTAAATAGACTGATATTATTGATGCGGGTAATACAGACAAAAGTACCTTTCCTACTGTGGACAGTATCAATATTCCATTTATTTTTTTTAACGATTTTTTGCTAAGAAACAAAAGTACAAAAAAACCTATAGTAAAAGCAATTGAGTTTGCAAGAGCAAGACCAGCAACTCTTAAATATGTTTCTTTAAGAATTATTGATAATATGATATCAATTAAACACACAAACAGAGCAGTAATAAATGGAATATAATATTTTCTTTGTGAATAAAAAAATCTTTGAAGGAAATTAAATCCACCTATACTAAAAAGTCCCAGGCTATAATATTTTAAAACATTATGTGTCATTATTGTATTCTCGGCAGTAAATAACCCTCTTTGTAGGGCTGTTGCTATAATTATTTTTCCGAAAAAAATATAAACAATCGCAGAGGGTATAAGAAGAGAAAATAATAACCTTATTCCGTAATTAAGAGTAGATCTTAAGCCTTCGAGATCATTAATTAAAGATTGTCTGCTCATTTTTGGAAATAGAACTGTGGTAATTGAGGCTGAAAAAATACCAAAGGGTAGTTGCCAGAAAACTAAAGCATTTACAAGTGCAGAAGTACTTCCCTGGTCAAGTCCTGATGAAAATAAAAATGCTATTTGCTGATTAATTGTAAATAATGAAGAGGTAGCTACTACTGGAAGCCATTGTTTTATAATTTTAAGAAAATATTCATTTTTAAATGAAAAATTCGGAATAAGTCTATATCCTAACTGGTTTAATTTTGGGTACTGAAAAACAATTTGTGCAATTCCACCCAAAAGAACTCCTACTGCCATTGAATAGACACCGATAATTTTGTGTAAAAATAATATTGAAGATAATACTGATACTGAAAAAAGTATTGGTGTAATAGCAGGAATAAAAAAGTGATTAAGACTGTTTAAAAGTCCCATTAATACTGCACTTAAAGATATAAAAAGAAGGTAATTAATAAAATATCTAAATAAAGATATAGCGAGTTCAATTTGTTGCTGATTTTTAAATTGTGTCAGAATATTTGTAATAAGAGGTTTTGCAAATATTATTGCAAGAATACTTATTGGAACTATAACAATTAGCTGAAATCCTAAAAGATTACTAAAGACTTTCTGGGTTATATTTGAATCATTTTTTTTATCATTATCGATTGTTTCAGTTAATACTGGAATAAAAGCAGCAGACAAAGCGCCTTCAGCCATTAACTTCCTCAGGTTATTGGGAATCGCAAATGTTAAATTTATAACATCTGCAGTACCGGATGCACCAAAAATATATGTAATAACTGCTGTTCTTAAAAATCCAAGTATTCTGGAAAGAAAAGTTGTTCCCATTACAATAAATGCTGAAATCGAACTCTTTTTTAAATCAATTTCCTTTTTCATTTAAGATTTTTTAGATGAATAATTTTTTAGAAAATCAACTTTAAATTGAGAAAAGGAGTTATTGTTAATGTGCATTCTTATATCTTCAACAAATGAATATAGAAAATTAAGATTATGCTCTGTAGCCAGCATCGGTCCAAGTATTTCATTTGTTTTAAACAGATGTCTTAAATAACCTCTTGAATACTGTGTACATGCTCTACAGGTACAACCTTCTTCAATAGGGCTGTCATCCATGGCATGAACTGCTTTTTTTAGAGCAATTAAACCTTTTTTTGTAAATACAGTACCATTTCTTGCAATCCTGGTTGCATATACACAATCAAACAAATCAATACCATTTTCTACAGCTTCAAGTATATAATCCGGAGTTCCTATTCCCATTAAATAAGCAGGTTTTGAATCTGGTAATTGTTCTGCACTATAGGAAAGAAACTCAATAAACTTTTCATAACTTTCTCCTACAGACAAGCCGCCAATTGCTATTCCAGGCAAGTCCAAGGATAAAATTTCTTCAGCACTTTGTTTTCTTAAATCTTTGAAAAAATTCCCCTGCATAATTCCAAATAATTTACCATGATAATTTTCATTTGATTCAAGCCATCTTTTTTTTGCTCTTCCAGCCCATCTGCTTGTTATATTTAATGCTTCCAGGGCTTTTTTATGACTAATATCAGGGGGGGTGCAAACATCAAGGCACATTTGGATATCACTGCCAAGTGCTTCCTGGACCATAACAACATCTTCAGGACTAAGATTATGATATGAACCATCTATATGTGACCGGAAACGAACACCTTCTTCACGTATTTTTCTAAAAGTAGCCAGAGAGAAAATTTGAAATCCACCAGAATCGGTGAGAATATTATGTTTCCAGTTTGAAAATTTATGTAAACTACCATAGTGTTTTATTACTTCAAGTCCAGGTCGAAGATATAAATGATAGGTATTACCTAAAATTAAGTTATATCCCATATTGTTTACTGTTTCATGATGAATGGCTTTTATAGTTCCATTAGTACCTACAGGCATAAAAGCAGGAGTAATTACATCTCCATGTGGCAGGTTTAAAATGCCGGTTCTGGCTTTTGTAATTTTATCTCTATAAGTTGATTTAAATATCATTAAAACTCCACAAATCAGGTTCTCGCTTTTTTATACAGTATAATACCGGAAATTGTTGATATTATAAATGCTCCCCATGCACCCGTAATTGGTTGAAGATAACCCTGTTTGGCTAAAAGAATCAATATCATTTTAAGAACATAATATAAAACAGAAATACTAAGACTGGAAAGTAAACTCATTAGTAATATATTTTTTTTAAAGCGTCCACCTAATGAACTTGATATAAAAATTACAATGAAAGGAGTTAAGGCAAAAGAAAATCGTTCGTAGTAATCTACCAGAGCCTCTTTATAAATAGGTAAACCTGCTTTTCTAATAGATAATATCCAATCTTTAGCATCTGATATATTGAGCTCATTAATATCTTTTACTAACCTTTTAAATGTATCAGGTGGTTCATTGAAACTATCTCTTAATAATTTATTTTCATATTTTTCTTCAATTATAATATTTTTACTATTTAATTTAAATATTCGTACTCTATTTAATTCCCATATATTATTTTTATATTCTCCCCATTCCGCATCAATTCTCTCAATAAAACTACCATTAGTATCTCTTATTATAAGTATTAAACCGGAAAGTGTTTTAGAATTATCATTATAATAATCTGCATGATAAATAATATTTTTATCACTAACTATAGTAATATTAGTATTGCTGAACGAGGGATTATATCCCAATAAAACATTGCTTAGTTCATTTTTTTCTTTAAATGTTTCAATTACATAAACTTCATTAAATAGAAAACTGCCAAGGCTAAAAATAAGTCCGGCAATAATTAAAGGAAGAGTAAATTTAAATAAAGATATACCAGAACCAAAGATGGCAATTAATTCATTATTACTGTAAAAGGTTCCTAAGGTATACGAAACACTAAAAAGTAATGCAGGAGAGATAGCATAAAAAATACATTTTGGTAAATATAAATAAGCAACTTTCAAAATTGAAATTATAGATGCATCATTATTTAAGTATCTCCATAAATTCGCAAAGAGATCAACCAGTTCTATTAGAAAAACAAAGAATACAATAGAAATAATAAGAGTTTGTAAAAATGATAAGATAAGCATTCTATTTAGAGTACTCATCGTTTAAACCTTAAAATAATGAAAATAGTTCCTAATGTAAAAATAACAATATTAGGAATCCACATTGATAAGAATGGAGAAAAGTTCATTCTTATTCCGAGTGTTTGCCCTGCAAATAAAAGACTCCAGTAAAAGATTGAAACAAAAAGACCTATCCCAAAACCCATGGATTTACTGCTTTTTTTTGAACTTAAAGAAATTGGAAAAGAGAAATATAAAAATATAAGACAAGCCAGGGGTACAGCAAATTTTTTATTAAATTCAATTTTATAAATTTGCAAATTCCTATCAGAAAAAGACTTATTTTTTTTATTAATAATTTCTTTGTATATTGATTCCAAAGATGAAGTATTATTTACTTGAGAATAATATGAATTAAAAAGGTTGTCAGTAAGTTTTTCAATTAGTCTTGTATTTTGAAGAATAGAAACTTTTTGTTTTTCCTCTTTTTGATATATAGATTTGTAAACATCAACTGAACTCATTTCTCGGGGAGTAAGGTTTCTTATACTAAATGAAATATTTTTTAATAGAATATTATATATCATTTTTGTTGATGTAAAATAATTAAAGTCTCCTCTTTGTTTCAATAATGACGTTAAACTAAATACATTATCAAGTTCCAGTGAAGTTACTCCCTGTCTATCTAATTCAGAAGAAAGAGTAGCTTTCTCCGCTGTAATTATTCTATTATTATTTTCTTCAGTTTTATCTATTATTACAATATTATGAATAGTTTTATTCTCTACTTCACCGGTTATTAAGATACTATCCTGATATCGTTTGATAGAATATGGTTCAAGTTCCAACTCAGGTGATGAATATAATATTTCTCTATAAAGTTTTCCAAATTTAATTGTACTGACAGGAAGAAAATAATCACTTACAACAAAAGAAAGCAATGATAAAAAAATACCAATAATAACTATCGGTACAAAAATCTTTTTGAATGATATCCCTGATGCCTGCATTGCCAATATTTCATTATCAGATGACAGTCTCCCGATAGACATAAGACCTCCAACTAAAGATGCAAATGGAAGTGCAAAAGCAATGATTGCAGGTAGAGAATATAAAATTATTAGTGACACATTTATAAAAGAGACATCTTTTGAAAGGATCTCTTCTGCCATAAGAAGAAGCTGATTAACAAAAAAAATAAAAAAGAAAAATAGAAAAGCAATTGTAAAAGAGAATACAAATTCAACAAAAATATATTTATAAACAGTAAAAAAGGTAGATCTGTTTTCTTTAAATCCCCGTTGAACCAAATCCATTTTTCCCTCGATCCGAAGCAGCTAATTCTTTTTTTTGTATGAATTCAGCCTGAATTACCGGTGAAAATACTAATTGAGCGATTCTATCATTATTATGAACTGTATAAGAAGATTTACCATGATTAATTAAAATTATTTTCAATTCTCCCCTGTAATCGGAATCGATTGTCCCAGGGGTATTTAATACTGTTACTGAATGTTTTAATGCTAAGCCGGATCGTGGTCTAATCTGACCTTCATATCCCTCTGGGATTTGAAGTTTTATACCAGTAGGAATTAAAAAAGATTCTCCAGAGGGAATATGAATTTCATGTGCAATATTAGCTTTAATATCAGCGCCAGAAGCCAGTTGGGAACCATATAAAGGTTCCTTTCCAGCTTCATAATCACCAAATATAATTATTTTTTGCATATTACCTTTTATTTCTTTTTAGCAAGGGCTTCTAAAGCATCAACATAACTAAGGTTTAGTCTTCCCATTCTGTCTATTTCCAAAAGCTTTACAGATATCTCCTGATCCTGTTCCAAAACATCACTTACCTTATTAACTCTTTCCCTTGAAAGTTTTGAAATATGGCAAAGTCCTTCTTTTCCCGGGAGGATTTCAATAAAAGCTCCAAAATCAAGAATCTTTTTAACTGTACCTGTATATATTCTACCTACTTCAGGTTCTTCAATCAGACCTTTTACCATAGCTTCGGCCATATCTGTGCCAGCCTGGGTTTTGCCATAAATAACAACTTTACCATCATTATCTATTTTAATTTCTGCACCGCTCTTTTCTGCAATAGCTTTAATATTTTTACCACCAGGTCCAATTACTAAGCCAATTTTTTCTGTATCTATTGAAAAAGAAAATATTTTAGGTGCATATTTTGACAATGTTTCCTGAGGTGTTTTAATGGTTTCGTTCATAATATTTAGTATATGAAGTCTTCCTTTTTTTGCCTGTTCAAGTGCTTTTGCCATTAAATCTGCACTAACACCGGATATTTTAATATCCATCTGAAAAGCAGTTATACCATCTGCTGTACCAGTTACTTTAAAATCCATATCACCCAGATGATCTTCTTCACCTAATATATCACTAAGTACAACAGCATTTGTGCTGTCACTAATAAGTCCCATAGCAATACCAGCAACAGGTTTTTTTATTGGAACACCGGCATTTAACAGAGAAAGAGTTCCTCCACATACAGAAGCCATTGAAGATGAACCATTTGATTCAAGTATTTCTGATACAATTCTAATTGTATATGGAAAATCTTCCTTGTTTGGAAGAATTGCTTCAATAGCTCTGTAAGCTAAATGACCATGACCAATTTCTCTCCTTCCTGTTCCCATTCTACCAGTTTCTCCAACAGAGAAAGGTGGAAAATTATAATGAAGCATAAAATTATTAAAAGATTTATCTCCATCAATATTATCTACCATTTGTTCATCATAAACAGTACCCAAAGTAGTAACAGCAAGACTCTGTGTTTCTCCTCTGGTAAAAAGTGCACTCCCATGAGTTCTTGGTAAAATATCTATTTCACATGTAATAGGACGAATATCTTCTACCCCTCTACCATCGGTTCTGATACCTTTTTCTAATATTGATTTTCTTACAATATCATATTCCATTTTATCAAAAAGCGCATAAAAAAGTTTTTCCCGATCTTCTGGAATTTCTTCTTTAAATTTTTCTTTGGTTTCATTTTTAACAGCTTTTATAGCATCATAACGAGTAAACTTTCCTTTAACAAAACATGCTTCTTCCATTTTTTGATAAGCAAATTCAGTTATTTTATCACTTGCTTCCAATGTAACAGAAACTTCTGGTATAGGAAGTTTTTCCTTTCCAACTGCTTTTGCAAGTTCTGTCTGAATGTCACAAATTTCATTAATGATTTTTTCTGCAAGATGAATCGCTTCCAGCATTGTTTCTTCACTAACTTCATCTGCTCCACCTTCAACCATTGTAATACCATCTTTTGTTCCGGATACAATAATCTCAAGATTACTATTATCAATTTGCTCAAAAGTAGGATTTATAATTAGTTTACCGTCAACCTGTGCAATTCGGACTGCACCTACTGGACCATCAAAGGGGATATCAGAAATTACAACTGCTGCAGAGGCTGCAACCATAGCAACCATATCCGGTGGATTTATCTGATCGGATGAAACTACTGTAGGTACTACCTGTATTTCTCTTCCAAATGCTTTCTGAAAAAGAGGACGCATTGGTCTGTCAATAAGTCTACAAACAAGTATTTCTTTATCCTTTGGCCTGCCTTCTCTTTTAAGAAACCCTCCTGGTATTTTACCAGCAGCATAAAATTTTTCATTATATTCTACTTGTAAAGGAACATAGTCTAATCCAGTCACAGGTGAGTTACCACAACATGCTGTTGCAAGAACTGCACTTCCTTCGTAACTTGCATAAACTGCACCATTAGCCTGTTTAGCCATACGACCTGTTTCCAGAATAAGATCACTCTCTCCTATACGTATTTTTACTTGATTTATCATTATTTTTTCCTATTTTCTTATGTTGAGTTTCTTTAATATGGCTCTGTAACCTTCAAGATTGGTCTTTTTTAAGTATTTTAAAAGTCTTCTTCTTTGACCTACCAGCTTCAAAAGACCTCTTCGTCCTGCATGATCTTTTTTATGAATTTTAAAATGTTCAGTTAGTTCCAATATTCTTGTAGTTAGTAGAGCTATTTGAACTTCTGTTGAACCAGTATCATTGTCACTGGAGCCAAATTCTTTTACAATTTCAATTTTTTGATCTTTTTTTAAGGGCATTATTAACCTTCCTTATTCTGTAAAAATTTAATAAAATCTAATTTATGCAAATTATGCATGGGAACTAAAATTTCTGACGATTTTATGCATATTTTTTCTATTTGCATTTCTTTTGTATTCCCTATACGTACAACATAATATCCTTGTGGCGGAAGGATTTGTTTTATGTTTTTCGTTTCTATAATAATGGTTTTATCTCTGATAATCTGAGGGATTCCGGCGACATCAAGAGAAAAAACTCTATCAAGCATATTTTGGGCTCGTTCAAGATTACCTTTCAAAACTGCTTCTCTTATAAGAGTACTGCTAACTAGTTGGTCTTTGAAATAAGTCATTTTTTCAATATCAACAAGTACATTTTTACTCTTCAGGATTTCTTTGGCCTCATAAGAGCTAGTCCTGCCATTATTTCCACACCTAAAATTTTGACCAAGTGATAAATAAACCAGGTCACAATTTTCAGTAATAAGAGATAAAAAATCCTTTCCTGACAGTTTACTAAAATCAGAGGAAAAGTCAATGAGTATTACTATATCAATGCTCATGGAAGAAAGTGTTTGAAGTTTTTGAGTAATTGTATATATATCCCCTGGATAGGTTTTATCTTTAAAAAAAAGTCTTGGATTATCTGTAAATGTTAGAACAATAGATAAATCCGATTCATAATTAGTTATTTTTTTAAATATAAATTGGTGTCCCTTGTGTAGACCATCAAAAACTCCAATTGACATAGATGATGTTCCGGTTCCTTTTAAAGAACCTTCAATAAATTCATTCCAATGCATAACTTTCATATGATTCTATCCTGAACAAATTTATATTTATAAACACCATCAACTTTTTCAATAAGTGCAAGGAAATCATCATTCTCGTCAAAAAAAGCAGAAAATCCATCTGGTAAAATATTATCTTCTTTTAACCAACTTGTAATAGCTATCCCTTTAAGAATCATATCTGCCTGAATTTTTTTTACATTAAATACATTTATGGAATCAATCATATTAAAAAGATCTTTTCCACTGATAATATTTGTTTCAGGATTAAAGTTTTCTGCAAGTACAGAATCTTTTATATGCCATTTACCTACTTCTGTTCTTAAAAGGGATGAAACATGTGCTCTTGAATTACAGGCTAGTCCTAAATCTCTTGCAAGTGACCTTATATATGTACCTTTGGAACATTTTACTTTAACAGATAAATAAGGGGGGGTCCAATTTTCTATTTTATAATTATGTATTAGTACAGATCTTTTTGGAATATCAGGTTTTTTCCCTGCTGCTGCAAGTTTATAAGCCCGTTGACCATTTATATGAATTGCAGAAAAATCCGGTGGTCGCTGTAAAATATTTCCAGTAAAATTTGAAATATTATTTTCTATTGTGGATATATTTGGAATATCTGAAACTGCAATTACTTTTCCTTCCGGATCCAGTGTTTCAGTTTCTTCACCAAATTTATAAGTTGCAATATATTCTTTGTCCATATTTGTAAAAAATGGAGCTAATTTAGTCATTTTCCCTGTTAAAACCAGCATAAGGCCTTCTGCAAATTTATCTAAAGTACCTGTATGACCCACTTTACCAGAGTTTAACATTTTTTTTAAACCATAAAGAACTTTAAAAGAGGTTATACCTGTTGATTTATTTAGAAGAATCAGACCGGAATGAGATTGTATCAAGAATTAAGTTCCTCAAGTTTTTTAATCATATCAATTCCCTGCTTTATGGACAGGTCTACATAAAAAGTAAGTTTAGGTGTATTTCTTGTTTTTAATTTTTTTGCAAGTTTCATTTGAATAAAACCACTTGCATGGTTTAGAGCTTCAACTGATTTTTCCAAACTCTTATTACTTTCAAAACCAGAGATATAAACTTTTGCATATTTTATATCTCTGGATATATCAACATCAGAAACTGAAACTAAATTACTAATTCTAGGATCTTTAATTGTACCAGAAAGAATCATTTTACCTAACTCTTCCTGAATAAGAGTTTGTATCCTTGCTATCCTGAAACTATCACTCATAATTATTTTAATTTTCTGGCTATTTTTTGAACTTCATAAGCTTCAAAAGTATCGCCTTCCTTTAAGTCTGTGAAATTTTCAATTCCAATTCCACATTCATAACCTTTCTCTACTTCTTTTGCATCATCTTTAAAGCGTTTAAGTGAAGTAATTTTGCCAGTATGAAGTTCTATACCATCACGAATCACATGAACAGTTGAACCTCTTGTAACTTTTCCTGTTAATACATAACAACCTGCAATAAGTCCAATTTTAGGAACTTTAAAAGTACTTCTAACCTCTATAGTACCAATTGTAACTTCTTTTAATTCTGGTGATAACATACCTTCCATGGCAGATTTAATATCTTCAAGAGCATCATAGATAATTGTATATTTACGAATTTCTACTTTTTCCTGGTCTGCAAGCATAGTTGCTTTTGGAGTAGGTCTTACATGAAAACCAACTATAATTGCTTTGGAAGCTGATGCCAGATTTACATCATTTTCTATAATTGCTCCAGCAGCAGCATGAATTACATTAAGTTTAATTTCCGGTGTTGAAAGTTTTTCCATAGCAGTTTTTAATGCTTCTACAGATCCATGTACATCACCTTTAATAATTAATTTAAGTTCCTGGACTTCACCTTCCTGAATTGAGTCGTAAATATTGTCAAGAGTAATTTTCTTAACATTTTTAGCTTCACCCAGTCGTTCAAGTTCCTGACGTTTTTCACCTACCAATCTAGCCTGTCTTTCTGTCTCAGTAACCTGAAAAGGTGAACCCGCATCAGGAATTCCACTAAACCCAAGTATTTCTACAGGTGTAGCAGGAGTTGCGAAATCAATTCTTTCTTCCTTGTCATTAAACATGGCTCTGACTTTTCCTGGATAAACACCAGCAACAAAAGAATCACCAATTTTTAATGTTCCCCTTTCTATTATTACAGTTGATACAATACCTCTGCCATGATCAACTTTTGATTCCACAACCTTACCTTCTGCTCTGCAATTATAATTTACTTTAAGTTCAAGTAATTCTTTTTGAAGTATTATAGTTTCCAGTAGATGATCAATCCCTTGTTTTTTTAGAGCCGAGACTTCACAGAATAGTGTTGATCCACCCCAGTCTTCCGGCATAAGATCATATTCAGATAATTGTTGTTTAACTCTATCTACATTTGATTCTGGTAAATCTACTTTATTTACAGCAACAATAATTGGAACATTTGCTTCTTTTGCATGATGAATTGCTTCAATTGTCTGAGGCATTACACCATCATTTGCAGCAACAACCAATATAACAATATCTGTACTATTAGCACCCCTGGCTCTCATGAGTGTAAAGGCTTCATGCCCTGGAGTATCAAGAAAAACTACATCATTTTCATCCAGCTTTACTTTGTAAGCACCTATATGCTGTGTAATTCCACCATGTTCTCCTGCAACAACATCAGCTTCTCTAATTGCATCAAGTAATTTTGTTTTTCCGTGATCAACATGACCCATAACAGTAACAATAGGTGGTCTCTCTTTCAATTCGCTTTCATTTTCTTTAGCAGTTTCAATTATTGTTTCATCATAAAGTGATACAATATTTACTGCACAATCATATTCTTTGGCAATGAGACCGGCAGTTTCTGCATCTATCTGCTGATTGATTGTTACCATCATCCCCATACCCATAAGTTTACTAATTAACTCAGAAGCTTTAAGGTTCATTTTTTTTGCCAAATCTGAAACTGTAATAAAATCCATTATATCAATAGATTTAGGTACAGGATTTGTCATGACAATAGTTTTCTTTTTTAAAGGATAGTTCTTTTGCTGAACTTCCTGTTTTTTATTTTTTTGATAAGATGCTTTCTTTTTGGCCTTAAAAAATTTCTTACCTGCGGGCTTTTTCTGTAAATCTTCAGATGCTGAAGGAGAAGGACCACCAGTTCTATTAGTTTGTGCACCTCTTTGGAAAGGTGGTCTTCCACCTTGTGCTCCACCTGGTCTACCACCCTGATATGGAGGTCTTCCACCCTGGTAAGGAGGTCTTCCACCTTGATTATTACCCTGATAGGGAGGTCTTCCACCTTGATTATTACCCTGATAAGGAGGTCTTCCACCTTGATTATTACCCTGATAGG
>DAOVSY010000019.1 GCA_030633365.1 Spirochaetaceae bacterium
ATTTTTCGGATCCTTTCATGAGCATCTGCATCTCCGGATACAGAAAGAAGAACATAAGCTGCCTCTGCCAATACAAGGTCACCATGAAAAGTAATATTTTTTAACAAACGATCTCTATCTACTTTAATTGTAGAAACAATTTTTTTCATTCTTGCTATAGCTGCAGTAAAACCCGAAATATAATCTGCAACAAATCTGGATGAAGCTGAGTTGGACATATCCCGCTGATGTTCAGATATCTGATCCATGTAAAAGGTCATAACCCTTGGGAAAAAAGCTTTCCATAAACTTTTAACATGTTCCGAATTCCAGGGATTACGTTTCTGAGGCATAGTTGATGAGCCAACCTGAGTGTCTGTAAACAGCTCTCTAAGTTCATCAATCTCTGTCCTTTGAAGATGACGAAGGTCGTCAGCAAGATTGGCAATTATGCCAAATGCAATATTCATCTCCAAAAGAAGCCGAAGCAGATATTCCGGTTCAACCATCTGTGTGGAATATTCCGAAGGTTCAATATTTAGAAGAGAAAGAAACTTTCTCTCCAGATCAATTGGATCCTCAACCAGGAGGGATGTTGCATTATATGCACCAACAGCCCCTGCCAATTTTCCCCGAAGGTCACCGGAGAGTTCCTCAAGCTTAATAATTGATTTTCCCAAACGTGCAATATACTCGGCAAAAGAAAACCCCAGGGTAATAGGAACTGCATGCTGTCCATGAGTTCTGCCAACCTGGGGTGTATCTGCCTCACTTTCTGCAAGGGTAAGCAGGCTCTCCATAAGCTCTATAAGAGCCGGGATTACAACCTTCCTGCTTGCATCTCTCATCCGCAATGCAGCTGCAGTATCCAATATATCAACCGAAGTTGCCCCTAAATGGACAAAGTGGCTAACACTGTCCGGAACACTAAGTTTCATTACATTAACAAGAGCACGAATATTATGATGAGTTTTTTCCTCTTCTTCATAGACTGATTCGGTCGTAATGGTTTTTTCAAGATTTCTGATTTGCTTGATGATCTCTTTGGACCCGGGCATCTGCATTTCTATGTGGGTTTCCAGAAGAGCCGATTCTACCTTAATACAATATCTTACTACTGCCTCTTCACTTAAATACTCACTTAATTTTTCAAAGAGGTCACGATTAGACAAATAGTAACGATGATCAAGGGGGGATAAATTTTTAAAGATATTTCGAGCTTCCATTTACAATTAGTAACGAAAATAGGGATTTTTGTAAATAGACTTTTATTAATATGTTAGTTTTTGACAAATTTCGGTAATTCCATGCTATTATTATATATTAATATTTTTACCAAGGAGATTCTTTATGTTTATAAAAAGAAAAACCGTGCTGGTTTTAATGAGTGGATTTATTTTCCTGGCAGCTTTATTGTCCTGCCAGATGCCAGGGGCAGGAGATACAGTTAGTGCTGTAGAATTTATTACCACCTGGAAAACAACTTCAGATAACGAAACTATTACAATTCCAACTTATGAAGGCAATACTTACGATTATACAGTAGACTGGGGAGATGGAAGCAGTGAGCCTATAATAGAAGATACCTCACCAGAACATGAATACACTACAGCCGGAACATACACTGTAAAAATAAGCGGAACTTTTCCCAGAATATATTTTGGTGGGGTTGGGACAGATAAGGACAAAATTTTAAGCATAGAAAATTGGGGAACTATTGTATGGGAAAGTATGGTTTCAGCATTTTACAATTGTTCAAATTTAACCTGCAATGCTGCAGATGCTCCGGATTTATCAAATGTTATAAATATGAATTCCATGTTTAATTATGCAGAAACATTTAACGGAGATCTAAGCAGCTGGGATGTTTCAAATGTAATGTCAATGAACAATATGTTTAGCTGTGCTGCAGTTTTTAACGGAGATCTAAGCAGCTGGGATGTTTCAAATGTAACAAATATGAGCTTAATGTTTGATGAGGCTGCTGCTTTTAACGGAGATATAAGCAGCTGGAATGTTTCCAGTGTTACAGATATGGACGGTATGTTTTATGGAGCCGCTGCCTTTACAAACCACGATTTAAGCGGGTGGACTCTGCACGATCCAGAACCTACACATGCAGGTTTTTCAGATGGCTGGGGTACTGGAAATACGCGTCCAAGCGACTGGATATCACCAGACTAATATTACTAAACCATTCCCTTCCTGTTTTAAACAGGAAGAGAATGACTCAATGATACTCTCTATTTATTGACGACATGATACCAATTTGGTATTATAAGTAATGCCTAAAAAAGTTAAAGAATTATTATAACAATTAGAAAAGGCAGCCATCGTAATTTCATCCATCCGAAAGGTACAGTTATTGTGTATAATTACTTAAACAATCTCTTACACCTCATCAACACATAAAAGGCTAAAAACATATGATCAAACATACAATTACAAACAGCAAATTAAACAAACATCTTGCAAATATTGAATCAGATAAAATAGATATATTTCTTCTAAATAACGGCACAGTTCGCGGAGCCCTTCTCCATGGAACAAAAATGATTAACCAGATGAGAGTAAACCATAATCTTGGAATACTTGAAACCCTTGCTTTGGGACAGGCATACATAGGTGCAGGTCTTATGACATCTATGGTTAAAGGTAATGACAGAATATCATTTGCAATAGAATGCGGAGGTCCAATAAAAGGACTATCTGTAGAAGCGAATGCAGATGGAAGAGTTAGGGGTTATCTCTTTGCAAATCCTATCCCAATTACAAAACCTGTAGAAAGTTTCGATCTGTCACCTTTCTTTGGACCAGGGTTCCTGAGTGTAACAAAACATCTGGAATCATCAAAACAACCTTTTACAGGACAGGTCATGCTCCAGCATGGACGAATAGCAAAGGACCTGGCTAATTACTTCCTTGAATCAGAACAGATAAAAACTGCTTTTGTACTTAGTGTTTATTTTGATAAAGAAGGAAAAGCAATGGGAGCAGGAGGGCTTTTCATCCAGGCTCTTCCCGGAGCAGAGGACATAGCACTGAAATTATTGGAAAAATCCTTAAACAACATTCCCTCTTTAGGAAAATATTTTGCAACAAAGGGGTCCTCTAAACAGTTAATTCAAGATACTTTCAAGGATTTTTCTCCGGAAATTCTTGCAGATAAATCCATATCCTTTAACTGTAGTTGTAACAAGGAAAGGTTTACTTCTTTTATAGCCTCTATGGAAAATTCAGATAAAGAAGACATATTAAAAAATGGCCCATTCCCCCTTATTACAACATGTCACAACTGTGGTAGTGATTATAATTTTTCAAAGGAAGAACTACAGGCTATATTTTCAAATTAATGGTTTTACAGGCTTTTAATCAGTTTAATAAGTAAAGAAATATTAACGGGTTTTCGAATAAAATGAGCATTATTCAGAATATTCATTCTTGAGCTTAATTCCTCAACTTCATAACCTGAAGTTACGATAATTGGGATACCAGAAGAACCACTAATTTCTCCAGCTACATCTATACCACTTTCACCACCGGAGAGAGAGACATCTGCTATAATTAAATCCGGCATTTGTTCCATTACACTAGCCACAGCTTTAGCACCTGTTGATACAAATTTTGAATCTATGTATCCATTTTTTTTCAAATCCATAATTAAAGACATTGCTGTAATTACTTCGTCTTCAATTAAAAGTATTTTAGAAGATTTATTCATTTTCATTACCAGTCAATATATTGATCATAATATAGCCATCCTAGGATATTAAAATAGAATCTGCAAGTAAATTGAAAAAAAATGTGGACAATTAAAAATCTTCCCTTATACTCTTAATTATACAGTATAAAAAAACAGGAGGTACAATGGTGCCGGACAATAATAACCTGGAAAACAAAAAAAAAGTATGGGAAGAAACCACCCTTAATAAAGTAACAAGTAGATTCCCTGCCCGAAAGAATCTGGTAACAGGATCAGATGTAGAAGTGGATAATCTACATATACCGGATGACACTTTTTCATATGCAGAAAAACTGGGTTTCCCTGGAGAGTACCCCTACACAAGAGGTGTACAGCCTACCATGTACAGGGGGAAATTTTGGACAATGCGGCAATACGCTGGTTTTGGAACCGCAGAGGAATCAAACAGCAGATATAAATATCTTCTGGAACAGGGTCAGACAGGTCTGTCAATTGCCTTCGACCTTCCAACACAAATAGGATACGATTCTGATGATCCCATTAGTGCCGGAGAAGTAGGCAAAGTAGGAGTTGCCATAGACAGCTTAAAAGATATGGAAACCCTCTTTGATGGAATACCATTGGATAAAGTATCTACCTCTATGACTATAAATGCTCCTGCAGCAGTACTGCTTGCAATGTATATTATTGTTGCAGAAAAACAGGGCGTAACAAAAGAACAAATTAGAGGAACAATACAAAACGATATATTAAAAGAATACATTGCCAGGGGAACTTATATATTTCCTCCGGCACCTTCAATGAGATTAATAAATAATATTTTTGAATACTGCTCTGCTGAAGTTCCAAAGTGGAACACAATAAGTATCTCTGGTTACCATATTAGAGAAGCAGGTTCTACAGCTGTTCAGGAAATAGCTTTTACTATTGCAGACGGCATTGAATATGTAAAAAATGCAATTAGTGTAGGCCTGGATGTTGATCAGTTTGCAGGAAGACTCTCCTTCTTTTTTAATGCTCATAATGATCTCCTGGAAGAAGTAGCAAAGTACAGAGCTGCCAGAAGAATATGGGCAAAAGTAATGAAAGAGAAATTCTCTGCAAAAAAAGAAAAGTCTATGATGATGCGTTTTCATACCCAAACAGCTGGCTCAACCCTAACAGCTCAGCAACCTGACAATAATATTGTCCGTGTTGCAATTCAGACCCTTGCAGCAGTTATGGGGGGAACACAAAGCCTTCATACTAATTCAAGAGATGAAGCCCTGGCTCTGCCCACAGAGCAATCTGTAATGGTAGCCCTAAGAACACAACAAATCGTTGCCAATGAATCAGGTGTGGCAAATATAGTAGATCCTCTGGCAGGCTCTTACTACATTGAGCAGTTAACAGACAAGATCGAAAAGGAAGCCTTAAACTATATAAATAAAATTGAAGATATGGGTGGAATGGTAAAAGCTATCGAAAAAGGTTATGTCCAGAAAGAAATTCAGGACTCTGCATACAAATATCAGAAATCTGTTGAAGCAGGAGATAGAGTTGTAGTTGGCGTCAACAAGTTTACCATCGAAGAACCGGCTCCAAGTGGACTGTTAAAGGTAAATCCCAAACTTCAAAAAGTGCAGGAAGGAAATCTTAAAGTGGTAAGATCAGAAAGAGACAATGCAAAGGTTAGTGAATGCCTTGCAGCCCTTTCTAAGGGAGCTTCAACAGAAACGGTAAACCTGATGCCGCTAATAATTGATTGTGTAAGAGAATACGCAACCCTGGGCGAAATATCAAACGTCCTCCGGGAAAAATTCGGCGAATACCGCGAATCAATCGTGTTGTAATATGGATACGATTTATCACACCCATATTATTAAACCAAACATCACATTAAAATCAAAACAATCGTGATGTTTGCCAACAACGTAGGGGCTCGACGCGTCGCGCCCAAATTATTCGATTTTATTTTACGATTACTGGAAAATATAACGTTTTGTTTAGAATCAGGAGGAATGACTATATGAATAAAAAAATCCGTATTGTAATAGCAAAACCCGGTCTGGACGGCCACGACCGAGGAGCAAAATACATAGCCAGAGCACTTAAAGATGCAGGCTACGAAGTAATCTACACAGGAATCAGGCAAACCCCTGAATCTATAGTTGCCACTGCAATTCAGGAAGATGTGGATTTTGTAGGATTAAGCCTTCTATCCGGAGCCCATAATGAACTGTTCCCCAGAATAGTTGATCTACTAAAAAAACAGGATGCTGGAGATATTGTTGTATTTGGCGGAGGTGTTATTCCGGAAGAAGATCTTGGCTTTTTGAAAGAAAAAGGTATACAGGCCATCTTTAGGCCTGGTACACCAATAAGTGATGTTATCAGCTTTATAAAATCTAAAACCGGTTCTACAGCCGCCTGATTTTTATAAATGGAATTGATTGATAAAATTCGTCAAGGGCACACAAGAGCTGTTGCAAAGGCTATTTCTCTTATTGAAAATGATACCGAGGAAAAAGAGAACTTAATTGATGAGCTCCATCCATTTACTGGTAATGCCAATGTTATCGGTGTCACAGGACCTCCGGGAGCAGGGAAAAGTACTATTGTTGATCGATTTATACAATTCGAAAGAGACAGAAATAAAAAAATTGCCGTAATTGCAGTAGACCCAAGCTCACCCTTTTCCGGAGGAGCAATCCTGGGAGACAGGCTTCGGATGCAGACTCATGCAACAGACCCTGGAGTTTTTATCAGATCTATGGCCTCCAGAGGACACCTTGGTGGAATATCTACAGGGACCTCAGGAGCAATAAAAGTTTTCGATGCAGCAGGATTCGATACAATTATTATAGAAACAATTGGAGTGGGACAGACTGAAGTTGAAGTTATAGAGATGGCCGACCTTATACTTTTGACCCTTGTTCCGGGTATGGGCGATGAAATTCAGGCAATGAAAGCAGGAATTATGGAAATTGCCGATCTGTTTCTTGTTAACAAAAGTGATATAGATGGAGCTGATAGACTGAAGACTGAGATTGAATACATGTTGATGCTTGGGTCACAGCAGGATGAAGCATCCATACCTCCAATAAATCTGGCATCTGCCAAACATAATACAGGGACTGAAGAACTGTACAATTCTATATTTGAACGCATAAACTTCTTTAAAGATTCAGGAATACTGGCTAATCGTAGAAAAATTCGAATTCAAAAAGAAATAGAACATATTTTTGCTTATAAACTACAGGAAATTCTGTATACAAGACTCAATATGAAAGAAAATATTGAATTGTGGATAGAAAGAGTTTACAACAGAGAAATTAGACCTTACAATTTTGTTAATGAGAAAATGATGGAACTAAAAAAGGAGAACGTTCTGTAATGATCAAAAAAATAAACCATATTGGGATTGCTGTTACATCTCTGGAAGCACAAATTCCTTTTTATAGAGATATTTTAGGGCTTAAAAGCCTTGGGATGGAAGAAGTTCCGGATCAGAAAGTAAAAGTTGCAATGTTTGAGGTAGGTGAGGTAAAAATTGAACTACTGGAACCAACTTCTCCCGAAAGCCCAATTGCAAAATTCCTTGATAAAAAGGGAGACGGGATACATCATATTGCCTATGAAACTGACGGTATTGTAAGTGAAATTAAACATATGGAAGATTCAGACATTCAAATGCTGGATAAAACTGCCAGAGATGGAGCCCATGGTACAAAGATTGCTTTTTTACATCCTAAATCAAGCGGTCGGGTATTAACAGAAATTTGTCAACCAGGTACAAAATGATAGAAAAACAAAAAGGAAGTTTTTATGGGTAAAATCAGTAAACCTAAACTTAAATCCAAAATTGACTTTATAATTAGAGTTGCAGGTGAAGGTGGTGAAGGTGTTATGAGCTGCGGCGAACTTTTCGCAAAAGCAGTGGCCAGAACCAGCTATCACGTATTTACATTTATTACCTACCCGACAGAGATGAAGGGTGGATATGCAATGACCCAGATACGTATTAAGGATATAACCATATACTCAATGGGTAGTTTTGTAGACTGCCTTGTGGCCTTCAACCAGGAAGCCTATGATAATTCAATTCCCTATTTAAAAGAGGGTGGAATACTTATCTATGACCCTGAGTTCACAAAAATAGATGAATCTAAAAAAGTTATTAAATATCCAATCCCCTTTTCGCAAATATCAGTGGATACTATTGGAAGAGCTCTTGGTAAAAATGTTGTTGTACTTGGAATTCTTAGTCATATCTATGGATTGGAACATCCTGGTCTGGAAAAACTCATTGATGACAGATACGGTTCAAAAGGTGAAAAAGTTGTAGCAGGCAATATAAAAGCTTTAAAAGCAGGAGCCAAAGCAGCTGCAAAGATTGGTGTTATAACAGTAATGGATCTCTCAAAAAGTGAACCTGCTGCAGAAGACTATATGTTTATTTCCGGAAACCAGGCAGTTGCTTTAGGAGCAATAGCAGCTGGATGTAAATTTTCTGCAGGCTATCCACTAACCCCTTCCACATCAATTTTTGAAACATTGTCAAAATTCCTCCCCCTTGTAGGAGGAAGAACCATACAAATGGAAGACGAGATTGCTGCCATTTCTGCAATTATTGGAGCGTCCTTTGGTGGTGAAAAAGTTATAACTCCAACATCCGGACCAGGCCTGCAGCTAATGTCAGAGCAGATGAGTCTTGCATCTATGCTGGAACTTCCTATAGTTATAGTTGATGTCCAAAGAGGAGGTCCAAGTACCGGTCTTCCTACAAAAACAGAACAGGGAGATATGAAATTTGCAGTATACGGTTCAGCCGGAGAATCCCCCCGTATTATACTGGCTCCAACAAGTGTTGAAGATACATTCTACCAGACAATAAGAGCATTTAACCTTGCAGAAAAATATCAGATGCCTGTAATTCTACTTACAGACCAATCAATTGGATATAGAAAAGCTACTGTCAAAATGCCGGATATGAGTAAAATTCTTCAGGTTGACCAGTTCGACAGAAAAAAGAAAGTTAAAATTCCCCAGGCAGATCATATTGATCTTGTACAAAGGCAGATCCCCACAGAAGAGGAACTTGTAGACTATCAACGGTATAAAAATACAAAAACAGGTATCTCTCCAATTTCCAGACCGGGGACTCCCGGTGGACAGTATCTTGCAACAGGTCTGGAACATGACGAATACGGTAAGACCAATCAGGGCCCGGATAATCACTTAATGATGAGTAAAAAACGGTTCAGAAAACTGGACCAGGTATCTCTGGCATTTGAAAGAAACCCAATGGAAACATACGGTGATCCAAATACTCGAATAGGAATAATGGGATGGGGTTCAACAGAAGGGGCAATACGTGAAGCCAGATATCTTGCAGAAGCTGCAGGTGTAAGAATAAGGCATATACACCCGCATACAATATCCCCTTTACCGGAACGTCAAATATCAAAGTTCCTCCACAGATTGAAACATCTCATTCTTGTAGAAGAAAATTTAACAGGACAATTTGCCCACTTTATTAAGGCAAAATTCGGTGTAAAACCAATAGAAGTGCATAAATGTGAAGGAATGCCCTTTACTCCCGATGAAATATTCAACGCCATCATGAAAGTAGCGAGGATTGCAGATGAAGACAATATCACAAACAGTTAAAACATATAAAAGCAAATCAATAAAACCAGTCTGGTGTCCGGGATGCGGTGACTTTGGAGTCCTGGCTGCCCTGGATAAAACATTTAAATCACTGGATTTTAAACCCGAAGAGATTGCAATAGTATCTGGTATTGGCTGTTCCGGAAGGTTTTCCCACTATTTTAATTCATATTCTCTGCATGGAACCCATGGAAGAGCACTTCCCACAGCCACAGGGCTAAAAACAGTAAGGCCGGATCTACATGTTATAACTATTGGAGGAGATGGCGATGGATTAAGTATAGGTGGAGGTCATATTGCTCATGCTGCTCGTAAAAATGTAGACCTTACCTATATTATTCTGGATAACAATGTATATGGAATGACAAAGGGACAAAGCTCTCCAACAACACCTTTAGGCTATAATACAAAAACTGCACCCTATGGGGTCTATGAAGAATCGCTAAATCCTATTGCAATGTTTCTATCTTATAATATAAGTTACATTGCCAGAACCACCAGTACAGACTTGAAATCCATGCATTCTATATTAAAAGAAGCCATTGAGCATAAAGGTTTTTCTATGGTTTATATTATGTCTCCCTGTGTTACATACAGTGTTTTGCCCTACTCCAAACTTAAAGAAATTGTGCACCCCTTACCGGAAGATCATGACCCATCAGATAAAATGTCTGCATTTAAATATGCCTACTCTGAGGAACATATGTACACAGGTGTTTTCTACAAAGAAGAAAAATCATCTCTTGAAGAACGCCTGCAGGAAGTTTTCCATATGGCGGAAACAAGTAAAACAACAAGTGAGATAATGGCAGAATTTAAATAAGGGCAACTGCCCGGACCGGTGAACCATCTGCATCTTTAAAACTCATAGGAAAACAGGAAAAGGTAAATTGATTACCGGGTATTAGATCAAGGTTTGTTAAATTTTCTATAATAACTGTATTGTTTTGCAAAAAAGATTTATGAACCTCATACTCTACTGTATCAATATTATCTGCAGAAATTGTATCAAGGCCAATTCCTTTTAATCCCAATTTTCCTAACCATACTGCAGCATTAAAAGATAAAACCGGGTAATCTTTAAAATAGTTGTTATTACCCCAATATTTACTCCAGCCAGTATGGAGTACAATAAAATCAGTATTTTCTATCACATCCCTATAATGCTCAATGTCTCCCAGACCTATGGTGCTGCCGTCAATTTTTGTACAATCCAATAACAATGCCTTTCCATAAAACTGACTGGCAGGAAATTCATCCAAAGTTTTAGCATCTTTAATAAGATGAGCAGGAGCGTCCATATGAGTTCCTGTATGGGAAAACAGTGTAATTTTTTTTTCCAGAAAACCTATTTCTTCAATAGTACATTCTGTTTTTAAAACAGGAGGTTCTGTCCCGGGATAGACTGGCATACCCTCTGATATAAGATGCGTTAAATCAATTATTTTTCCCATAAAATCTCCCGTAGAGACCGCCCAATTTGGGCGTCTCTACATATTGTTATTCCTATAATACTGCACTTAAAACAGACATAATACCTAAAATAAAAATCATACCCAAAGTTATCTTTTTAAAATGCCCCTCAGAGATTCTATTCCCAATAAACAACCCTAAAAACATCCCCACACCTAATGCTGGTAAATTTATAATAGATTTAAACACAATTTCCCTGGTTAGTAATCCATTGAAAAAAAACATTGGCAAACTTATAAAATTTAACAGTAAGAAATATGTAGTTAAAGTTTTTCTAAATATCTCTTTTTCAGTGTCTTCGTTACTAAGAAGTATTATTACTGGAGGTCCACTAAGAGAAACACTTCCATTTAATAGACCACTAAAAATTCCTGCAAGGATATCTCCCAATACTTTAATTTTAACAATAACACGAATTCCAAACATCATTAAAATTGACGAAATTAAAATAACTACACCCACCACTAATTTTAAAATGCTGTTATCTACAAATTTTAAAATATAAATTCCAAATATTGTGGATGCAAGTCCAGAGAATGCCAGTATAATTATCCTTTTTTTATTATAACTACCTTTAAGATTTTTATATAAAATAAGACTTAACAGAAAACTGTATAGAACAAGCATTGGAACAAAATCTTTTAACGGCAGGAATAGACCCAAAAGAGGAACCGCAATTAAAGAAAATCCAAAACTTGTCATCCCCTGAATAGTACTTGCAAGCAGAATAATTAAAAATGAAAATATAATTGTAAACATTATTGTTCCTTTTAAGTGAACTTAGGGGATTCTACGAAACATAAACCCTTGGAACCCTCTTATTTACATTACACGTAATTTCATAAGAAATAGTATCCAGCATAATAGCCAGATCTTCTGCAGTCTGAACATCAGGTCCCTCACCAAAAAGAACAGCCTCATCATATAAGTCAACATCAGTATCAGGCCCAAGATCAATCAATAACTGATCCATACAAACCCTTCCTGCCACCTTATATTTTTTACCATTTATTAGAATTATACCTTTCGAGGACAATAACCTGTTATATCCATCACCATAACCAACAGGAAGTGTTGCAATTACAGTATCTCTATCTGTTACATAAGTAGCACCATATGAAAGTGGCTGACCAGCTTTTACCCGTTTTAGAAAAACAACTTCTGTACGAAATTCCATTACAGGTTTTACAGCAAGGGTTCTTTCCTGTTTATTGCCTGGATAATATCCATACAAAATTATTCCAGGTCTTACCATATCAATCCAACTTTCAGAATATGCAACAATAGCTGCAGAATTGGAAGCATGAACAATCCCCGGATCAATTCCTGCACTTTTAATATTTTCTACAGCTTCTTTAAATTTCAATATTTGATCATTAGTCATAGGTTTTGAGGGTTCATCAGCACAGGCAAAATGTGTGGAAACCCCTTTCAGGTTTACATTCTCCAGAGATTCAATCAGTTGAGCCAGATCCGCAGTCTGATCAGGCCTACACCCTATCCTACCCATTCCTGAATCTATATGAAGATGAACATCCAGAACCCTGCCCTGTTTTTTGGCCTCTCTGTTTAATCCTTTAATGTATCCTTTATCTGCTGTAAAGGGCTGAATACCATTACTTATAATATCCGGAAATTCTTCCGGAGTAGTCAGTGTAAGAAGTATTATCTGTATTGTTAAATTATTTTTTCTAAGGGAAACTCCTTCACCAACAGTAGCAACAGCAAAATAACTTACACCCTCTTCTATTGCAATACTGCATAACTCATTGGCTCCATGACCATATGCATCAGCCTTAATAGCAGCACAAACTAATTTACCCCTTCCGACCTGTTTTCTAACTTGCTGTATATTATGTCGAAAATTGTCTGTATGAATAATTGCTCTGGTTGGTCTCATATTTAGCCATCCCTATGAAGAAAATTTACGAAAATACTACACCAATAGGTTTGTTTATTCAATTGATTCAAAAAGTACAAAATAATTTTCTCTTAATAGTAACAATTACTATTGACAATAGTATCTATTACATATAACTTTACATATATAATAATGATTACTAATAAGGAGAACATTATGGAAGAAAAAGAATTAAACATGCCCCTACTGGGTGATGCTTTCCCGGAGTTAAACGTACAGACAACACATGGACCAATGAATATCCCTGGAGATTATAAAGGGAAATGGTTTGTACTATTCAGCCACCCGGCTGATTTTACTCCTGTATGTACAACAGAATTTGTAGCTTTTCAAAACAGATATGACCAATTCAAGGAATTGGGATGTGAACTTATTGGAATGTCAATTGATCAGGTTTTTTCACACATTAAATGGGTGGACTGGATTAAAGAAAAACTGGATGTGGAAATAAAGTTTCCAATAATTGCAGCTAATGATTCAGTAGCAATGAAACTTGGCATGCTCCATCCCGGTAAAGGAACAAACACTGTAAGAGCTGTTTTTATTGGAGACCCGATGGGCAAAGTAAGACTGGTTCTATACTATCCGCAGGAAGTTGGACGAAATATGGATGAGATCTTACGAGTTGTTAAAGCATTGCAGATATCTGACAAACAGGGAGCCATGGCAGCAGGCTGGCCTGAAAACGAACTTATTGGTGATAGAATTATAGTTCCACCGGCATCCAATGTAAAAGATGCAGCAGAAAGACTGGATAAATACGAAGGTTACGACTGGTGGTTCTGCCATAAACCATTGGAAAAATAATTTAACTAAAATAAGAAACCCCTGCCGGTATATACCTGCAGGGGTTTTTTATTGAGAACCGAAACCTATAAACTAAGAACTTTGAGAATCTGATTGTGCTGGAACAGCAGATCTTACACTAAGTTCCTTGTCCAGCATATACATACCATTTTGAGAGTTCTGTACTTTTTTAATCTTTCCAACAATTTCACTGGCGTTTGCTTCTTCTTCAACCTGCTCAGTTACAAACCACTGTAGAAAAATCTCTGTGGAAATATCCCCTTCTTCTCTGGCAATTTTTACAAGATCATAAAAACAAGCTGTAATATGCTGCTCATGTTTAAGAGCTCCTTCAAAAAGCTCCAGAGCAGAACTCCATGATTCCTGAGGTTTATCAAGAGCCTCAAAAATAGCTTTGCCACCTCTTTCATTTATCCAACTATAAATCTTAAGAGCATGTCCCATCTCTTCCTGAGCCTGAACCTTCATCCAGCTTGCTACACCAGGCCAATCTTTGGATTCATAATCAGCTGCCATAGCAAAATACAGATAAGCTGAAAACATTTCTTCTTTTATCTGCCCGTTTAAAGCAGCTGTCATATTTTTTCCTATTTTCATATTTACTCCCTCTATCTTATTAATAATCAATACTATTTATTCTAATATAAAACAGCTACTCGAAAAATTCAAGAATATATGTATAATGGTTAAAAATTAAGGAGTTTTTTTTGAAAGCAATACTTATTTATACCATTGCTACATGCTGCTAATATCTCCTCCTGCATCCAGAATCTGTGAAGCCTACCCTGCCCTGGCAAGACTTGGCGGTGCTCTAAAAGCTCATAATGTACCATACAGGATACTGGATGGCAATCTGGAAGGATTATTGCATCTGTTAAATTCAGAATCTTCAAATGATGATACCTGGACTAAAAGAGCTGTCAAAGGAAAAGAACATTCACTTAAAATTCTAACATCAACAGAAGGCTACAACAATTTTGATACTTATAAATCGCATATTAAGAGACTTAACAGGCTTCTTGAAACAAGTGTTTTAAATAAGGGAGAGGCTATTACTTTAGCAAACTTTTCTACCCCCCTGTTGTCCCCCCTTAGAAGTGAAGATTTAAAGTATTCTGCAGAGCATTTTCACAAAAATCCATTTTACTCATGGTTTAGTGAACGTATACCACAGATTCTAAATGAGTTGGAATCCAACGGAAACAATTTGAATTTTGTAGGACTGTCTGTTACTTTTCTTAGTCAGGCTCTTACAGCATTTGCAATGGCAGGATTTATTAAAAAAATAAGACCGGACATAAAGATTGTATGGGGAGGAGGACTGATTACATCCTGGGATAGTACAAAAAAGCACACTAAATTATTTCCAGATGATGATATTGTAATAACAGGCCCCGGAGAAATTCCTCTGCTTAAACTATTAGGTATTAAAACAAATGATATTTTTTTTGAACCCGATTACGAGTTCGCCATTAAGAATAAATATATTTCTCCAGGATTTATTCTTTCCTACAATACATCTGTAGGTTGTCCCTGGAAAAAATGTACTTTTTGTCCGGAAAAATATGAAGATAATCCGTATATACAGGAACGCTATACAAAAGTAACTGAAGAGTTAAATTTTCTGGTTAAAAAATATAATCCTGTACTCGTGCACCTTACTGACAGTGAAATTAGCCCGGCAATGATGAAAGCTCTGGCAGCATCCCCTATAGGAGCACCATGGTATGGTTTTTGTCGTTTTACAAAACTACTTACAGATATAGATTTCTGCAAACAGCTGGCAGATTCAGGATGTAAAATGCTAAGCATGGGTTTAGAGTCAGGGGATAAAAACGTTCTAAAAGCAATGAAAAAAGGAATTGATCTGGATGAAGTTCCAATAATTCTTGAAAATCTAAACGAAGCAGGTATAGGGACATATATATATGTTTTATTTGGTACACCGGAAGAGGATAGGGATGCAGCTTTACGAACAAGGGATTTTATAGCAAAATATGCTCATCTAATTGACTTTATCAATGCGGCTATATTCAATTTGCCCGTAAACAGCCATGAAGCACAATATCTGGATACCGATAATTTCTATGAAGGGGATCTATCACTTTATTCAGAATTTAAACATCCAAAAGGCTGGGGAAGAAAAGAGATACGACAGTTCTTAAAAAAAGATTTTTCATCAGTTCCTGAAATAAGAAAAATTCTTAACAGGGTTCCACCGGTTTTTGATTCCAGTCATGCTCCGTTTTTTTTAAGGCAATATCCCTGGCAAACGTAGAAAAAGCATTAAATAGAATGGAAAAATAATCAGATACAGTCCATAAGTAACAAGAAGTGTATATGCAGCATAATCTTCATTAATCCCCTTGCTATGTGCCATAATCGCCAGATTGGTTGCAGGAGGTATATGAGTCTCCAGAAATAAAACCCATAACTGTCCTGGTGTAAGATTTAGATTTTTTAGAAACAAAAAATAACTGCCGTAAAATAATGCAGGCATAATTAAAAATCTAACTACAGATGTTGCTCCCGCCATTAGTATTAACTTTGAGGGCTTTTCTCCGGATACATGAAGATTTCCGATCATAGCCCCGATACTAATTAGGATAAGAGGCAGAGTCATTGCACTAATTCTTTCCAGGGCGGCGAGAATATGAAAAACAGGAAGTTCCATGTTGTTGGCAATAACTCCAAAATTAGAGAGCAACGCTATAAATCCAAGGAGAACCCCTATAAAAGGCGGTGTAATTATCTCTTTTATCCCTGGACGGCTGCCCTTACCTGTCATTAGATAATTACCGGCACTCCAGAGCAGGGGTGAGTTAACAAGAAGATAAACACCTACATAGAGAGTAGGTTCACTTGTCCCGAAAAGTTCGGATATCAGAGGCAGGGTTACAGGAAAAATCTCTATAACACTCAATGGGAAGTAACCTGAATTTCCAAAAGTAGAAAATGCGATACCTGCTCTCTTTTCGTCTGCTTTAAGAGGTAGATAATAAAAGACAATGATGGAAACTATTGCACCTGCTCCCATAATAATAGCTGCCGCAAGTAAAAACATTGGACTTCTGGTAATTGCATTGGGATCAGAAGATGAAATCTTTATAAACAAATAGAGAGGTAATGCAATTTTTACAACAAAGGTACTTAAGGTAGAAAAAAACTTATCTTCCCATCCACCAAATCTCTTTAAAAAGAACCCAACTGCAATAAGTGCAAACAACTGCAATACAGTATAAAAAATCGGTAAAAAGTACATGGCCCTCC
>DAOVSY010000519.1 GCA_030633365.1 Spirochaetaceae bacterium
AACAAGGCTGCTGGTATTGTTAAGTCTTCAATGGAAAGTTACAGATTTAATGATGGTGCTCAGATTGTTTATGAATTTTTCTGGAATGACTTGTGTGACTGGTATCTGGAAGCCTCTAAACTTGATCTTTACAGTGAAGATGAGCATAGAAAAGACAGAGCTATAACTATCCTTATAAATCTTCTGGAGGAATCTCTTAGACTTCTTCATCCTTTTCTTTCCTTTATTACAGAGGAAATATATCAGAAATTGCCAAACAGCAGAGAAAATATTATAACAGCTCCATATCCGGAAGAAATCAGCAGCAGAAATTATATTGAAGTATCTGAAAAATTTGAACTTCTCCAGGATCTTATAAGGGGTATTAGAACTATTCGAAGTGAATTTACTATTGCTCCGGAGAAAAGAATACCAATTGCAGTGTCTATGGATAAAGATTTTATAGCGGATAAGATGTTTACAGATCATTTTGATCTAATAAAATCATTAACCAGAGCTTCAGAACTAAGTATTAATAAGATTAAACCAGATACAAATGGCAGTATCCCTGTTCCCGGAAAAGGTTTTGAAGCTTTCATTTTTATTAGTGATATTATTGATGTTCCCGTTGAAATTGCAAAGTTGGAAAAAGAAGGGAAGAAAAATGATAAACTTCTTAACTCTACCAACGGTAAGTTGAAAAACGAAAAATTCCTGGACAATGCACCGGATGAGGTAGTGGAAAAGGAAAAGGAAAAGCTTAACGAGTTTAAAGAGAGAAAGGTTAAAATTGATGGATATTTAGCAGAACTTGGAAAAGACTTAAAATAGGTTGAATTATCCTTGCAATATATGAAATGTATGATATACTCGTTGTAATTTAACTAAATAAATTACGCCAATATTGGTGAAAACCTATAATAATTGTTAATATTTTTAGTTAAAACTAAAATTGAAGTTATTAAGGAGTAGTTCATGGAAAAATCAGGTGTATATGATTATATTAAAGGAAAAGATCCTGAATCTTTAAGTGCAGATTTTATTGCATATCTTTCTGCTTTGGATCAGGTAAGTAAAGTATCTAAAAGTACCGCCTCATCAATTGTAAAAGAACTTGAGAATCAGAGAACCAGTCTAAAACTTATTGCAAGTGAAAATTTTACTTCTCTTTCAACACAGTTTGCAGCCAGTAATCTTCTTACAGATAATTATGCAGAAGGTTTTCCGTATCACCGTTTTTATGCCGGATGTGATAATGTTGATGATATAGAAGCTGATGCAGTGGAAACTGCAAAAAGAATTTTTGGAGCAGAACACGCTTTTGTTCAGCCACATAGTGGTGCAGATGCCAATCTTATTGCTTTCTGGGCAATTTTGACTACAAAAATTGAAGTTCCTATGCTTGAGGGAATGGAAGAAACAAATCCAGCAAACCTTTCAACAGATCAGTGGGCGAAAATAAGGGAAGCTCTTGGTAATCAGAAACTTCTTGGGCTTAACTACTATTCAGGAGGTCACCTGACTCACGGATATAGATTTAATCTGTCTGCAAAGATGTTTGATGCCTATACATATAATGTAAACAGAGAAACCGGTATTCTTGACTACGATAAAATAAAAGTAATTGCAAAAGAAGTTAGGCCACTTATACTGTTAGCTGGTTACAGTGCATATCCAAGACTTATCAATTTCAGAAAGATGAAAGAAATTGCAGATAGAGTCGGAGCTGTTTTGATGGTGGATATGGCACACTTTGCCGGTCTTGTTGCCGGAGGAGTAATGACAGGAGATTTCAACCCATTCCCTTTTGCAGATGTTGTCACAACCACAACACATAAGACTTTAAGAGGACCAAGGGCAGGTCTTGTGCTATGTAAAGAGGAGTTTAAGGATGCAGTGGATAAGGCTTGTCCTCTGGTTATGGGTGGCCCCCTCCCTCATATTATTGCAGCTAAAGCAGTTGCTCTGACAGAAACTGATACTCCTGAATTTAAGAAATATGCCCATGATATTGTGGATAACTCAAAAGCACTTGCTGCTGCATTGCAGGAAGAGGGGCTTAAAATTGCAACAGGCGGAACAGATAACCATCTTATGCTGGTAGATCTGGGTGATACCGGAATAAACGGCAGACAGGGCGAATCTGTTTTACGGGAATGTGATATAACATGTAACAGAAATGCTCTTCCCTTTGATGTAAACGGCCCATGGTACACAAGTGGACTTCGAATTGGGACTCCTGCAACAACAACCCTTGGTATGACTACAGACGATATGAAGGAAATTGCTTCTATTATTGCCTACATTATAAAGAATACAAAACCTTCAGTTATAAAGAAGGGTAAAAATGAAGGTAAGCTTAGTAAGGCAAAGTTTGACATTTCTG
>DAOVSY010000239.1 GCA_030633365.1 Spirochaetaceae bacterium
CTCATGGATTATTACAAACTTTAGAAAGTGAAGGCTTTGTAGAAAAAAATGAAGATACAAATAAATATAATTTGGGAACAAGGCTTATTGAACTGGGTTATCGAGCTCAAAATGATCTTGCCATATGTAGAATTGCAAAACCTTATTTAAATGGTATAAATCAGGAAACTGATGAGACTGTACATTTAACTCTTCTGGATGATGATGAAGTTCTCTATGTTGATTGTGTTGAGTCAAAGCGGCGTATGAGAACATATTCAGTTATTGGCATAAAAGCACCACTTTACTGTACAGCAGTTGGTAAAGCAATTTTAGCTGAACTGCCTGAAAATCATATAAAGCAAATTATAGAGAGCAAAGGTTTAGCCAGACTTACAGATAAAACAATAACTAACGAGGTTACTCTGTATAAAGATTTATCAGATACCCGGGAAAGAGGGTATTCTATTGATAATAAGGAACATGAAGATCAGCTTATATGTGTAGGAGCAGCTATTAGAGATGTTGATGGAGAGGTTTTTGCTTCTCTAAGTGTCTCTGGACCTTCTGATAGAATGACAGAAGAGCGCATACTTTATATTGGTTCTCTTATAAAAAATGCAACTAGTGAAATTTCCAGGAAACTGGGTTTTAGATAATAACAGTCCTTTAAGGATTGTAAAATATTTTAGGAGGGTTTATGAAAACCAAAGTAATGTTAATAGTAGCTGTTTTATTCCTACTTGCTTCCTACTCCTTTGCAGGCGGCGGTAGTGAGACAGCAGAAGAGGTTGCAAAACCTGTCAGAATCACTTTCTCATCAGTTAGTGTTCCTGGTGATGCTCATACAAGAGCAATGCAGGTTTTTAAACTGGAACTGGAAAGAATTTCCGGTGGCGAAATGGAAGTTGAAGTTTACCACTCAGCACAGTTATTCTCACAGGAAGGTGAGCAGGCTGCAGTTAGAAAGGGTACAGTAGATATGATCTACACATCTCCTCCATGGCTTGCAGAATTTATTCCTTATCTTTCAATGTTTGGTGCTGTTTATACCTTTAGTGGTTATGATCATATGACAGCTGTTTACAATGGCGATTTAGGAAAAAAAGTTTTTCAGGATGTTGTAGATTCTCAAGGGATTCGACCTCTTGGTGCTTTTTATCTTGGAACAAGACAGCTTAATTTAGTAGAGAAAGTTGGACCAGTTCGATCTCCTGCAGATATGGCTGGTGTTAAACTGAGAACTCCAGGATCTCCTTCATGGATAGCTCTTGGTAAGGCTCTTGGTGGAAACCCAACTCCTATGTCTTTCAGTGAAGTTTATATGGGTCTTAAAACCGGTGCTATAGAGGGACAGGATAATCCTCTTCCAACAGACAAAAATGCAAAGTTTTATGAAGTTACAAAATATATTGTTCTTACAAATCATGTTGTAGACACTATATGGCCAACAATGAATGAGAAAAAATGGCAGAGTCTTAGTGCTCAGCAGCAGGAATGGGTAAACCAGGCAGTTGCAGTAGCAGGAGATGCTTGTGATACTCAGGTTCTTGAAACTGAAGCATCTATTCTTGATTTCTTCAAAGGTGAAGGTATGATCATAATTGAAGATCCTGATAGAGCAGCATTTCAGGAATATGCTAAAAATTCTTATATCAATGACAGCCCTGATATTTCAGCAAGCTGGGATATGGATATTTACGAACAAGTTCAGTCCTACAAGTAGTTTATTGTAATTATTTCGGCTCCGGTTACTCTGCCGGGGTCGGATAATTTTTTAAGTTTATAGAAATGTTTAGGTCGATAGGCTGAAGGCAAAGAAGGCTTTTAGGTAAGAGAGGAGGATAGATAGACTCCCCTAAAAGCTTTCAGCCTAAATACCTGAGTTATCATTATAGGAGATTTAATTTGAAGGCAGCAGGTTTTCTTAAACGTTCCGGTTTACTGGTACTTGATATAATAGAAGTATACATTCCATCTTTTACATTTATACTTTTATTTGTTGCATTTTTATTACAGATTTTTTACAGATATTTTCTTGTGCCCCTGACCTGGCCCCTTGAACTTACTCTCCTCTGTTTTATATGGACAGCATTGCTTGGAGGACTCTATGCGAAACGTGATAATTCTCATGTTCAGTTTACAATCGTATACGATATGGTCAAACCGAAAACACAACTTTGGATGAGGTTAATTGGTAACTTTATGCTTTTTGTTTCCTTCTGCATCGCATTATATCCTTCCTACGATTATGTTGTTTTTATGGCTTATAAAAAGTCAAATGTAATGAGAATTCCTATGAACTGGGCTTATTCACCCTTTGTAGTATTTCTTGTTTTTATGATAGGCAGGTTGGGTTATGATCTATATATCGATTTTAAGAAATTAAGAAGAGGAGAAGTATAGTATGAATATTGCACTCATTGTATTTTTCCTTTCCTTTATTTCAATTTTTATTCTTCGTATTCCTATTGCTTTGGGAATGATGATGACATCAATTTTTTATTTTACAATTGCCCAGAGTCCTGCGGCAGAAATTGCCATGACAGCCACTCAGGTATTAACTGGTCTTAATTCCAATTTTATCCTTATTGCCGTTCCACTTTTTGTTTTCATGGCCCAGGTTATGAACAGCGGCAAGGTAACAGAGATGATTTTTAAGTTTGCCAATGCAACTGTTGGAAATAGAAAAGGTGGTCTTGGGCATGTAAACGTAGTTGCATCCATTATTTTTTCCGGTATGACTGGTTCTGCTCTTGCTGATGCTTCCGGTCTTGGAATGATGGAAATTAAAGCTATGCGTGAGCATGGTTATGACGATGGTTTCAGTTGTGCAATTACAGCAGCATCTGCAACAATAGGTCCAATTTTTCCTCCAAGTATACCCATGATTTTTTATGCAATGTTATCAGGTGCTTCTATTGGTGCCCTTTTTATGGGAGGGATGTTACCTGGCTTAATGGTTGGCTTTGCTCTAATGATCTATATTGCATTTATTGCAAACAAGAGAAACTATCCCAGGGGTGTTAAAATTGCTTTCAGAGATGCAATCTTATTGACAGTAAAAGCATTTCCTGCATTGTTTTCTGTTATTGTACTCCTGGGTGGAATTTATTCCGGTATAGTTACCCCGACAGAAGCCGGGGCTTTGGCTGCACTCTATGCAATATTAATTTCAATTTTTATTTATAAAGCTCTTGGCTGGAAGGAACTGGTAAATATTGTATTAGCTACTGTTAAAACTACCGGAGTACTTTCGTTACTTGTAGGCAGTGCTTTTGCATTTTCCTATATTATAGCCATTGAACATATTCCGGATGCTGTTGCAAATCTTCTTTTGACAGTTACAACAAATAAATATATTTTACTCTTGCTAATAAATATTATGTTTCTTGTTCTTGGTATGTTTATAGATACCATGGCAATAACACTTGTTTTTATTCCAATAGTACTGCCCCTTGTTGAAGCTTTAGGTATAAATCTTGTACATTTTGGTGTGGTTATAACCCTTAATATGATGATTGGATTATCGACACCACCCTTTGGAATGCTATTATTTGTGGTATCGGGGATTTCCGGAACACCATTAAAGACTGTTATAAAAGAAATATTTCCTATGCTTCTTGTTTTGTTTGCAGTACTGTTTTTGATAACATATGTTCCATGGTTTGTTATGGTTGTTCCAAATTTTCTGGGGATGTAAAAAAGTTTATTTCTTGAATTAGTTGAGGTGAAATATGAACAATAATAAAAAGGCCGAAGTATGGCCTACAATGGTAACTCCATTTAAAGAAGATCTTTCTATAGATTATAAGGCTCTTGAAAAACTGGTGGAATGGTATATAGAAAGGGGCGTGTCCGGATTATTTGCTGTTTGCCAGTCAAGTGAGATGCACCAGCTTAGTCTAAGAGAAAGAGTTGAGTTATCTTCTGCAGTTATGAAATTTACAGCAGGAAGAGTTCCTGTTATTTCCTCCGGACATATTTCCAGTTCTTTAGAAGACCAGATTGAAGAGATAAAAGCAATTGCTGAAACAGGTGTTGATGCTGTTATTCTTGTAACAAATCTGCTGGCCAGAGAATCTGAACCTGATTCAGTCTGGAAAGAACGAATGGAGACACTATTATCCAGTATATCCAAAGATACAAAGCTGGGACTATATGAATGTCCATATCCATATAAGCGACTTTTAAGTAAAGAGCTTTTAGAATGGATTATTTCTACAGAAAGGTTTGTTTATTTAAAAGATACATGCTGTGATATCGATATAATTAAAGACAGGTCAAAGATGGCTGAAGGCAGTAATCTAAAACTCTACAATGCAAATGCTGCTTCTCTGCTTGGATCCCTTCAGGCAGGTTATGCAGGGTATTGCGGAATTATGACTAATTTTCATCCTGAACTATATGTTCAACTTTGTGATATCTGGTTTGAAGATTCAGAAAAAATTGAGAATCTTCAGAACCTGATAGGACTGGCTTCTGTAGTTGAATATCAGTACTACCCTGTAAATGCAAAGTATCTTCTACAATTAGAGGGGCTTGGATTTACTCTACAAAGCCGAAAGCAGGATTATTTGGGGTTTACCAGTTCTATGAGGATGGAAATTGAGCAAATGCGGGAAGTTACACTAAACTATAAGTTTTAATTTATACTACCCCAGAATCCTCCTCCCAAAAGCTGACTCCACAAAATGCAGTAAAGGGGTATATTCAATCTGCCCCTCTTTAAGACATCCTGAAACATCAATTGCTCTCATCTTCTCAGATTTTGAGATAAGTTCCATTGCCAGATGAAGCTCTCTTGCTGTCAGCCCTTCACTGGTATTATCCCCGACATCCTGGCAGAAACTTAAATAGAAGCCATGGGTTCCTGAGCAGGCAGTTCGTAGTGCTCTTCTTGTTACCTCTCTTATACCAAGAAGATCGATATCTTCCATTGTAAAAACAGTAAGGTTGAGTCGTCGTATAAGATCAGATTCCTCTTTTTCCGCTTCCTGGAGGCCGATTATAACTATATTTTCTGGAGAAAAATCGGAACTCATATTTATACTGTCATCTACAAGTCCAAGGGCTGTGGATAAAATTTTTCTATCTGCTCTGGCATTTTCTGAA
>DAOVSY010000454.1 GCA_030633365.1 Spirochaetaceae bacterium
AGCATGTATGGTTGAAAATAATGTTAGTGAAAGTGTTATTGGGTTCAGTTTTGATGGAACAGGTCTGGGTGATGATGGTAATATTTGGGGTGGCGAAGTATTTTTAAGTGATCTGACTGAATACAAAAGATACTTTCATTTTAAATATCTGCCACTTCCCGGAGGAGACAAAGCAGTGGAAGAACCATGGAGAATGGCTGTTTCCGCTCTCTACTCTGCTTATGGAAAAGATTTTATAAAATTGGATCTGCCTTTTTTAAAACAAATACCTGCTTCAGATATAAAAGCATTATTGGAAATTATTGATAAAAAAATTAACTCACCATTAACTTCAAGTGTTGGCCGTATATTTGATTCTGTTTCTGCAATGCTTGGGCTTTGTCTTATTAGCAGTTTTGATGCAGAAGCTCCAATGAGGCTTGAAGCAGTTTTGGATACAAAACAAAGTACAGATAAAAGTTATCCTTTTAAATTGGAAAAAGAGATTAATCTGGATATGACATTTATATCAATAACAGAAGATATTTTAAAAAGAAAATCTTCCGGTTTTATTTCCGAAAAATTCCATAACACCATTGTTGAAATAATCTGCAAGTGTGCAGAAAAATTAAGAGAAGAAACAGGCATTAATATAACAGCACTTTCCGGAGGCGTTTTTATGAATGCCTGTCTTCTGGAAAGATCAGAGAAAAAACTTTCTTTACTGGGATTCGAAGTAATTTCTCACAGTAAAGTTCCTTCAAATGATGGGGGGATTGCACTGGGACAACTGGCAATTGCAGCACACAGAAGAGAAACGATAAGAGGAGAATTAATTAATGTGTCTGAGTATACCGGCAGAAATACTGTCTATAAATAATTCTATTGCTGAAGTGAGTGTTGGAGGAACCAGATACAATGCAAATATAGAACTGGTTGAAGATGTAAATGTTGGTGATTTTATTCTTATCCATTCAGGATATGGAATAGCAAAAATAGATGAAGCAGAAGCAAAGGACACTCTTAATCTTATGCAGGAAATTAAGAAAAGAGAGCATTCAAAGGAGTTAGACAATTAAGTTTATTGATGAATACAGAAATATAACTCTTATTAAAGAAGCTGTAGATGCTATAAGTAAAATTTCTAAAAAAAATATTACATTAATGGAAGTATGCGGCGGGCATACTATGTCTATACATAAATTTGGTATCCCTTCTCTGCTTCCAAAAACCATTAAACTTCTATCAGGACCTGGTTGTCCCGTTTGTGTTACCTCCAGATATTTTATTGATGATGCCGTTGAGTGCAGCAGAACAGATGGGGTCATTTTAACAACTCTTGGCGATTTAATTCGGGTGCCTGGAACTGAAACATCCTTGTACAGGGAAAAATCCGCAGGATGCGATATAAGAATTGTCTACTCTGTTCTTGAAGCAATACAAATTGCCAAAGATAATAAAGACAAAAAAATAGTATTCCCTGGAATAGGATTTGAAACAACAGCTCCTCTAAGTGCAGCAGCTATATTGCAGGCACAGGAAGCAGAATTAAATAATTTTTTTATTCTTAGTGCGCATAAGGTTATGCCTCCTGTCATGAAAGCACTAATTACTGAAGGTGTAAAAATTGATGGATATATTTGCCCAGGACATGTAAGCGTAATAACCGGGATAAACATCTATAAGCCTATAGTGGATAATTTTGGTTTAGGCTGTGTTGTATCCGGTTTTGAACCACTGGATATACTTCAGTCAATTTTTATGCTGGTTAATCAGATTGAAACAGGGCAACCAGCTTTGGAGAACCAATATTCCAGAGCAGTAAAAACAGAAGGTAATAAAAAAGCTCAGGAAATAATGTACAAAGTGTTCGAGCCAGTTGATGACTGGTGGAGAGGTATTGGTACTATTCCGATGAGTGGGCTTTCTCTAAGAACAGAATTTAAATCTTTTGACGCCCGTCAAATTTTTAAACCAGTAAAACGAACCGAATCAGAAAAAGAAAAGGGTTGTATTTGTGGAGATATTTTAAAAGGTGTAAAAACTCCTGCAGATTGCCCACTGTTTAATAATATATGTACTCCCGTAGATCCCGTTGGAGCCTGTATGGTCTCTGGAGAAGGTTCCTGTGCTACATGGTATAGATATGCAAGGGAGGCAATATGAGTTTAAACCTTGTAAATATGGATCATGGAAGTGGAGGCAAATTAACTCAAAATCTTATAAAAATATTTACAAATTATTTTGACAATAATGGCCCTGATTCCATGACTGATTCTGCAGTTTTTAATAATACTACCGGAATTTCTGCTTTTACAACTGACTCCTATGTTGTTAATCCTTTAAATTTTCCAGGAGGGGATATAGGAAAACTTGCTGTTTGTGGAACAGTTAATGACCTTGCAGTTTCAGGTGCAGTTCCAATGTATCTAAGTTGTGCGTTTATACTGGAAGAAGGTCTTGAAATTGAAAAACTTGAAGAAATTGTAGAGTCTATGGCGGAAACTGCAAAACAGGCAAATGTCCGAATTATTACAGGTGACACAAAGGTTGTTGAAAAAGGTGCCTGTGACAGAATGTTTATAAATACTGCTGGTGTTGGTTTTCTGGAAGAAAAACACAGATCTATTGGTTCCGGATTAAATGTAAAAGCCGGAGATAAAATTCTTATAAACGGAAATATTGGAGATCACGGCCTGGCAGTTTTATCAATTAGAAATTCCTTTAATAATACAATTAAGTCTGACTGTGCTCCTTTAAATAGTTTAATTGGAAGCTGTCTTAGAGTAAATAATAGTATTAATTTTATGAGGGACGCTACCAGAGGCGGCCTTGCAGCTGTACTGAC
>DAOVSY010000502.1 GCA_030633365.1 Spirochaetaceae bacterium
GGGATTCGTGCTGTCCTTGAGGCAGTTGGAGTAACTGATATCTTAACAAAATGTATTGGAACCCATAATACTCAAAATATTGTAAGAGCTACAATGGCAGGGCTTCAATCCCTTTGTTTAAAAGAAGATGTGGCAAAACGCCGCGGGCTTAAACCCGAAGAAATATAAAGGTTACAAAAATGGCTGATAAGATAAAAATTACACAGATAAAAAGTACAATAGGAAGACCAGCCAAACATGGCAGGATTGTCCGTTCTCTTGGGTTAAGAAGAATGCATCAAACTATTGAACACAATGCTGATCCGGTTATTCTCGGACAGATTAAAAAAGTTTCTCATCTTGTGAAAGTAGAGGAGGTATAGTATGCAGCTTCATGATTTATCACCGGAAAAAGGTGCAAGAAAAAATAGAAAAAAAGTTGGCAGAGGGCCTGGATCTGGTATGGGCAAAACATCAACAAGGGGTCACAAAGGTCTTAAAGCAAGATCTGGCGGCAGTGTAAGACCAGGATTTGAAGGCGGTCAGATGCCTCTTTACAGGCGGCTTCCCAAAAGAGGTTTTTACAATATATTTAAAACAAAAAATGCTGTCTTAAATGTTAAGGATCTGGATAAATTTGAAGATGGTGCAACCATAGATATTGATATTTTAAGAGATGCCGGGATGGTTAAAGGTCGTGTGGATGGAGCAAAGATCCTTGGTAATGGAGAAATTACAAAGAAGTTTTCTTTAAAAAATATCCTTGTTTCCAAAACTGCAAAAGAAAAAATTGAAACTGCCGGCGGAAGCATAGAATAAACTTAATAGAAGTGATGTAAGGAACATATTGATGATCGAAAACAGCTACCAGAATTTATTTAAACTTCCTGAGCTTAAAAGAAAAATTTTTATTACTTTGGCTTTGCTCTTTGTTTACCGTATTGGTATTCATGTTCCAACTCCGGGAGTAAATGGAGCTGCTCTCTCTTCTTTTTTTGCAGCTGCTGAAGGGACATTGTTTTCAATGTTTAATATGTTCTCAGGCGGTGCTTTGGAAAGATTTTCCATATTTGCATTGGGCATTATGCCTTATATCAGTGCTTCTATTATTCTCGAACTGATGACAGTTGTTGTGCCGCATTTAGCCCAGCTTAAGAAAGAGGGTGATGCTGGTAGGAAAAAGAAGACTCAATACACAAGATATGGAACTGTAATATTGAGTATTATTCAGGGGTTAGGTATAAGTGTGGGACTGGAATCCATGAGTTCACCGGCAGGTATTGCCATTGTTCCTTATCCTGGATGGGCTTTCAGGCTTGTCACTATTATTACGCTGACTGCAGGTACTTCATTTATTATGTGGCTTGGAGAGCAGATCACTGAAAGAGGAATAGGAAACGGTATCTCTCTGATTATTTTTGCAGGTATTGTTGCAAATATGCCATCAGCTATGGTAAATACAGTACGACTAACGACAACCGGAGAAATGGGAATATTCGGGGTTATTATACTTGCGGTTCTCATGGTTGCTGTTATTGCAGCTATTATCTATATGGAACAGGCGCAGAGGCGAATACCAGTGCATTACGCCAAGAGAGTTGTGGGCAGAAAAATGTATGGAGGCCAGACTTCACATCTTCCGTTAAAGATTAATACAGCAGGTGTTATACCTCCTATTTTCGCATCTTCTATTATAATGTTTCCGACAACTATTGCACAATTTATCGATATTCCGATTATGAAAACTGTGGCAGCCATGTTCAGTCCCGGAACAGTCTGGTATTATCTTCTTTATATAGGATTTATCATTTTCTTCTGTTTTTTCTATACTGCTGTACAGTTTAATCCTGACGATGTTGCAGAAAATATGAAAAAAAATGGTGGGTATATTCCTGGAATCAGACCAGGGAAAAGAACAAGTGAATATATTGACAGGGTGTTGACACGAATAACACTTGGCGGAGCTCTTTATGTTTCTGCTGTCTGTGTATTGCCAACATTTTTAATGGGTAAATTTAATGTTCCTTTTTATTTTGGCGGCACAGCTCTATTGATTGTGGTTGGTGTATCCATAGATACTATTTCCCAGATTGAATCCCATCTGATTACAGGTAATTATGATGGTTTTCTTGGAAGATCCGGTGCTAAAAGAATTAAAGGCAGGTCCTGAAACATTTAAGATTTAAGGAGACTAATAAGGTTATGGCAAAAGAAGAACCCATTAAAGTTGACGGGAAAGTACTTGAAACACTGCCCAATGCCATGTTTAAAGTTGAACTGGAAAACAAGCATGTATTGCTTGCACATATTTCAGGAAAAATGAGAATGCATTTTATTAAGATCCTTCCGGGAGATACGGTGACAGTTGAAATTTCACCCTATGATTTAAGCCGGGGCAGAATTACATATAGATATAAATAGGAGTAAATGGATGAAAGTCAGAGCATCTGTAAAAAAAATCTGTAGGAATTGTAAAGTAATTAAAAGACGTGGTGTCGTCAGAGTTA
>DAOVSY010000069.1 GCA_030633365.1 Spirochaetaceae bacterium
AAAATTACAGGCGCAGTTTCGGTTCCATAAATTTATTTAGTTTAATTTCTGTTCAATCTTTTACCTCGCCAACCGGCGGGGTTTTTGTATCCGAATATTTAATCTGTATGGTGTATTAAGGGAGAGAAAGATTCTTTATATAAAGTAGAAATAGGGGTTTTTATACATAGATATGTTGAGTTATATATTCATTATATGTACCTAACCAATAAAACAACTAAATAAAGTTTTAAAATACATCTTTCCCCATTACAAAGCAAAAGGTATAATCAAATATGCGGCTTAGTAATCTTGAAAAAAAATCAATAATTGATACTATTTTGTATCATGATCCGGAAGCAGAAATATATCTCTATGGTTCCAGGTGTGATGATAAAAAACGTGGTGGAGATATAGATATAGCCATTGTTTCAGATGAAATTACTAAATCAGAAAAGAGTAAAATACGATTAACCCTTTACAATCTTATTGGAGAACAAAAAATTGATATTGTTTCAGGGAAAATCACAGAGTCTGTTTTCCTTGAGAAAGCTGTAAGAACAGGAGTGTTATTAAATGGAAGATCTAAATAATAAAATTCTTATAGAAAATCTTACTAGCCTGGATAAATCTCTTGCCTGGCTTAAACGCTCTTATGAGAGGTCTTTAAGTATTGATCTAAAACAGAGTATGAGTGAAGAAGAGTTTGATACTTTGGAAAATTTAACTTCCCGATATTCAAGAGCAGTTGATCTTATTATTAGTAAGATATTTAGAAGTATAGATGCTGTTGAACTTGAGGAATCCGGGACAGTTCTGGATGTTGTGAACCGTGCAGAAAAGAGAGGGCTAATAGACTCTTCCATCAGATTAAGAGAATTAAAAGATTTACGAAATGAAATTGTTCATGAATATGAAACTGATGACCTTGTAGATACTTTCGAGGCAGTTCGAAACAATGTTCCGGAAATTATTAGTATTGCTCAAAATATTAAAGATTATTGTATTAAACGAAATTATATGACGATTTAATCTTTCAAAATAGTCCCTGCAGCATACAATGGAATTATCTGTATATCACCATAAGCGCCAAAGTTTTCCAGTGATAGACGAATTCCCAGTTTACTGTTTTTTTCTGACATAAAAGATCTAAGACTTTGCATTTTACCAGTACTACCCGATTTAACTTCAATTGGAATAATATGTTTATTTTTTTGGATAACAAAATCTACTTCAGCATTACTGCCTTTTTTTTCTCTGTGCCAGTAAAAAATTTCAGGTTTATTGTTAGATGGCATGGATTTAATAATCTCAATGCCGGTAAAAATTTCAGCTATTGATCCTTTATTTATAAGATCGACAGAATCTCCGACAAGTATATCTGACATATTAAGACCAAGAATTTTAAAAATAATGCCTGTATCAAAACCTATTAACTTAAATTTGTTTGCTTTTATCTGCGCACCCAATGGAATACCTGTTCCTGCAGTGTGGTAAACCTTATATACCAAACCTGCTTTCACTAATAGATCCAGACTATCTTTGAGTGCTGCATGAGAAGATTCTGATTCAATATTGGAATATTTAAACTTAGATCCTGATTGATAAGCAATGGAATTAAAAACCTCAGTCAGACGTCCCACTGGAGCATGTTTTTTATACTTAGAGAAGTCATCTTTTAGAGATACAGCAATATCATTTATAATTTCATTGCACATTAAGAGATTCTTATTCGTTTTGTATTCTTTAACTACTTCAGGCATACCGCCGATTATTAGAAAAGTTCTGAAATTGTCCAGCAATTTATTGTGGAAAACCAGATCTATAGGATTTCCGTTTGATCCTTTTAAATAATCAATTAATACTTGCTGTCCAATTGCTTGTAAAAATTCTATAAAAGAAAGAGGATACATAAAAACAGAGTGCAATCTCCCAACTCCAAAAGAAGGTATTTCGCTCAATGCAAACTCCAGTAACGAACCTGCTGCCGCAACATGGAGTGATGGTATTTTTTCATAGAAAAACCGCAGTGATTTTATAGCATTCGGACATGCCTGAATTTCATCAAAAAAGAGTAATGTTTTCCCTTCTATAATAGGTATGGAAAAATATGCAGATAACTTTTCAATAATACCTGCAGGATTCAATGAACCTGTAAAAAAGCTTTTTACTGGAACTTCTTCTTCAAAATTTATTTCAAGAAAATAGTCAAAAGTTTTCCCAAGATCACGTATAGAGTATGTTTTTCCAATCTGCCGGGCTCCTCTAATAAGAAGAACTTTTCTATTGGTTGAAGATTTCCAGTTTTGGAGTGTTTTATCAATATCCCTTTTCATAGCCTAATTATAGCATGAAAAGTTGTAAAGTATAGGCGAGATACATTTAAAAACAGTAAAAAACATAGGCAAGAAGGTTTTACTGGTAAATTAAATAAAAAAATTTAAATAATATCAATAATTTAAAAGTAAAACTTACTTTTACCCTCATCATTTTTCCAATAATCTTCAGCTTTCTTCTTTAAGAAGCCACTTCCAGACAGGAATAATATTAATAGTTCTGCCTGACTCTACAAGTATTTCCTCTTCATTTTCTGTAATAATATACCCTGTAGTTAATCCATAGTTCAGCATTGCTTCTTCAAGGCCTTGCAGCTCTCTTTTTCGTGTAGATGGGTCATATAGTGAAACAGTAACCTGAATAGCAGAAATTACTTTTCCTCTGTCTACAATAAGAAAATCACATTCACGTTTTCCCTTGTGGTAGTAAATATCAATATTTTTTCTATTTAGGCAATTAAAAATCTGATTTTCAAGCAAACGGCCACGATCTTCAGAAAAATGGAAACCGATCTGTCTGATCAGACCTGTATCTATGGCATATACTTTTCTTGAGTTCAGGAGCTGCTTTTTAAGAGAAAAATCATACTTCTTAACATAAAAGAATATAAATGCATTTTCCCAGTACTCCAGAAATCGTTTAACTGTAGAAAGGCTTCCAAGTCCGGAAATATTTTGCAGAGTTTTATAGGAAAAAAGTTTGGCTGTATTTGAAAACAGAAATAAGCCAATTTTTTTTAATTCTTCAATCTGATTTATCTTATAGCGGGCGACTATATCCTTATAAAGAATTGCCTGGTAATATTCCTGCATAATATTAACATTATTTTCTTTATGAACAAGTGGAAATCCTCCCATCTTGAAGTAGTTTTCCCAGTGAGCAATCAAAGATCCTTTTTCTTTTGTGGTATAAAAATTATTTTTAGGTTTTTTATCTATAAATCGGAGATATTCTGGAAAGGAAAAAGGGTGGAGAGATAGTTCCATATATCGTCCTGTTAGAGAAGATGCTATTTCAGAACTTAAAAGATTTGCACTAGAGCCCGTTACAAAAATTTTATTTCCCTTCTCATACAGACGAGTAAGAAATTTCTCCCATCCATACAGGTACTGAATCTCATCAAAAAAATATACTCTTTCTTTCTCTTCTGTTGTATTAAACATACTCTGGTGGAGTTCAAGTATCTGTGAGAAATCAATTGCTGAAAAATCCTGTAATCGTTCATCATCTCCATTAAAATAAACACTGTTTTCCTGTTGTATTTTCATGCTGTGGTGAAGCAGCCATAGTAGTGAAGATTTCCCACATCGTCTGGCGCCGGTAATTACAACTATTTGTCCTGTTTTTATATATGCAGAGTAATTTACATCTCGTGGTATTAATTTTTTTTTTGAGAAAAAATCATCTCTTTGATCTGTTATTATACTTAATAATATGTTTTTATCCATCAATGTTCTATACCATAGAATGAAAAGTATGTCAAGCTTACGATGGGGTAGAAAGAAAATATTTAAGCGTGTTCTATTACATTCCTTATTGATTGGGATAGTCGTCATTTCTTTGCTTCTGTTAGTCTCGTTTGTATTAATAATTTATAAAATAAACTCTCTTTATTTAAAAAAAATAAAAAATTTTCAAAATTTAAAAGTAGAATGACCTTTTACACCATACTACTAGTTAAGATTAAGAAAAAAGTACAAAGCCTGGCCGGGACTTCATTCCTGCCCGGCTATGCTACCAAAGGAGAAAAAGTATGAATTCTTTAAATTCGATTTTAATGGAGGGGAATTTAACCAGAGACCCTGAATTAAAAGAAACCACTAAAGGGACAAAGGTATGTACCTTTACAGTCGCCTCAAATCGTTATTACAAAAAGGATGACGAACAGCAGCAGGAAGTGTCTTTCTTTCCTGTAGAAGTTTGGGCAGGACTTGCAGACAGCTGTAATCAATACCTTAAAAAGGGGAGGGGAGTCCGGGTTGTTGGAAGAATTAAACAGGACCGGTGGAAAGATCAGGATGATAAAAATCATGAGAAATTTAAAATTGTAGCAGAACATGTTGAATTTAAACCTCTCTTTACAAAGAATGATAAGGAGGAGATTCATTCTAAGGAACAATCATCAGAAGAGGATCTGATGGAAGCCATTTAATAAATAATTTTAGGTTTTCTTTATTATATAAAAAGTATATTTCAAAATGTTAAGGTACTCCAATGGAGTGCCTTTTATTATTAAATTACCAATTTTTATCAATATTAACTCGATCTTTATCTATAAAAATGAGACAATACGAATCGAAAACGGAGTTAAGAATTGAAGAAAAAAAAGTTGAGTCATATAGAAGTTGAAGCAGCAGTTAATGGTATTAGAAAAAAATATAACGATTTAATTGTTGAATATATGAAGCCCAAAATTATAAAAGACTCCTTTGAAGATAGATATATAGGTGCTCTTCGGGCAAGAGTGGATATGGGTAACTTTATATATACCGAAATTATGGTAGTTGGTAATCTTATAAATATAGAGAAAGAGAAACTGAAGCAGCTTGAGATAAATAGAGACAAAAGACTTAAAGCTGCCAAAATACATAATAATAAGAGTATTGCAGATAGAGTTTTTGATGCAAACAGGGATAAAATAAGAAAATATCAGGGAGTTGGCCTTGATGATTCAGATGCTTTTGAAATAAATAAGCTATATGGAGCCTTAAAGTTTTTTGAACTTAATCACTGGCCGTTTATAGAGAAAATTTTACGTAGAATTTATCCTTCCAGATATTCCGGCCCCCGGGTAAGTATGGAAAACAGGTTATTTGAAATAACTATTACAGGTCCTGATGGATTTCCTCCTGGTCTAATAAAACTAAGAACGATGTTAAGCCGTTCTCCCAGAGAATATTCGTCTTTGGAAAGAGAAACTCAAAGATGCATGCTGGATGTTTCATTTCTGCTTCATGATATTAGCGATGAACTTCCAACTTTTTTAGATGAAGAAGTTCTTACAAAAGATGAGAAACAACCTCTGGAAGAAACAATAGATTATGTGCATACTGTTCTGGAGGACTTCAGGCTTATGGATCTGAAAGAATCAAAACTAAAGGAGATATGATAAAATGGGCGTTGAAGTAAATGTTACAAAGGAAAATTTTGAATCTGAAGTTTTAAAGTCAGATATCCCTGTAATAATCGATTTTTGGGCAGAATGGTGTGTCCCATGTAAAATGATAGGTCCTGTGCTCTCAGAGATCTCTGAAGAATATCAGGGTAAGCTTAAAGTTGCAAAGGTAAATGTTGATGAAGCCGGAGAACTGGCTTCTGAATATAATGTTATTAGTATACCTACTCTTATGCTTTTTAATAAGGGTGAAATGGTTAAACAACAGGTAGGAGCTGTTTCCAAACAAGTTATCGAAGGAATGTTTAAAGATCTTATTTAAGGGATATATATTAAATTAGAATTAATTTCTCCAAAACTGGCAGTGCTTGTAGGAACTATGTGCCAGTCTGCGGAGAAGTTATTATCAGTAAATATAGACTCTCTGCACATGGATCTTGTGGCAGTAGAGTCTTCGGGGTCAATAGCATCTTCCGGAGCAATAAGATTATCTTCTGCATCCCATCCCCCTAATTCAAATAATCTGTCTGCTTTATTCATTGTAGCTGTACTTCCAAAGCCTCTGTAATTCTCATCTGAGCTCGAAGTTCTGTTACTGTAAAGAACTCCATCTATTAATGCTCCTCTGGGGTTTGAAAATAAAGTAATTGTCCCATTGTTGCCGGAGAGTCCGGAACCTGCCTCAACCCATAGATCCCATGCATCGGGATGCACATTTAAACCTCTGGACAGATCTGTATTTTCTGTCTCATCAATTTCATCTGCAGTTCCTTCCGGTTTAAAATGAATTATAATATAATCATTCTCAACTACATTTATAGAAGGAAGTATTTTACGTTGAGCCCATTCAGTATCTATACCTTCAAATATGCATAAACCGGCTGTGTTTCCGTCTGAAAGAACCCGTAGTTCTACTTTATCCGGATTTGTTGTAGAGCCCTGAGTGGTAAATTCATTAATTATCAGCTCTGGTAGATTTGAATTGTATCCATAAAAATCTGAAATTAGAGTAAGACTGTTACCGGATAAATCAGAAATTGAGATTTCAATTTTTAAGAGACCCCCAGGTTCAAGATCCTCTGCAAATAGTATCTGCATTTTATCTTTTTCTACTGTTAGTAAACTAATTTCTATGGCCGGATCGATAAGTATGTATCCTGGTTCTGCTAAAATCTCTTCAGAAAACTGAAGTTCCAGAGTTTTAGAATCCAAAGTTCCCATACTTATAAACATTGGGGGCTGTATATCTCTATCTGTAAACTGTCTGTAATCCTCTATTGGGCCGCAGCTGCATATAACTGTTAATAATGTAAATGCTGATACTTTTTGAAAAATCTTCATTATTTTTCTCTCCTGATATTTTATTGATTTTGTGGATAGACACGGAGGTCTATCCCTGCATTGTTTCTCAAAACCATTTATGATTTCCTTTTTGAATTTATACATATTCATTAGTATTGGGGAAATTTTGATTTTGCTTTCAATTTATTGAAAAAAAATAAAAAAAGAGATAGTATACCTTAGTAGCGACGTAGTTTACTGCTTCTTTGCAGTATATTTTAACAATTCAAAGGAAAAAATAATGTGTGGAATAGTTGGTTACTGTGGTCCACACAAAGCACAATTTGTTTCTCCCTGAGGATTGTAGCGGCGTTATTACAGAGGATATGACTCTGCAGGTATTTGTATTAGCAATCAGGGTAATCTTAAAACAATAAAGCGAATAGGTAAAATAAAAGACCTTAGAGAAATAGTTCCTTCTAATCTGGAAGGACATACAGGTATTGGTCATACTCGGTGGGCTACCCATGGAGAAGTTACAGATGCAAATGCCCATCCTCATTATGATGATAGTGAGAAAATTGTTCTTGTTCATAATGGAATAATAGAAAATTATCAGGTAATAAAAAAACGTCTTATAGAAGAGGGACATACTTTTAAATCTGATACAGATTCTGAAGTTATTTCTCACCTTGTGGCAACACTTTATAAAGGGAATCTTGAAGCTGCTTTAAGAGAAACAGTTTTTTTATTAAAGGGAACATATGGATTAGCAGTAATGCATAAAGACAATCCGGATAAAATTGTTGGAGTTAGAAATGGATCTCCTCTTGTTTTGGGGATTGGTGAAAATGAGATGTTTTTAGCTTCTGATGTTACAGCAATCCTGGCACATACAAAACAGGTGATTTATCTGGAAGATAAAGAAATTGTTGTTATAACGGCAGATAGTTATAAAACCTATGATTTTCATGAACAGGAATTGCAGAAAAAAATTGAAAATATTGGCTGGGATCTGGATCAGATTGAAAAAGACGGATACGAATTTTTTATGGAAAAAGAGATTAATGAACAACCAGAGTCAATTCTTCGTGCTCTAATAGGAAGAATTGATTCTGATGGTGCTACAGGCCACCTTGGTGGATTAAACATGACCCCTGCAGAACTTATTAACATTAAACGTATTCAGATTGTTGCTGCAGGAACATCATTTTATGCAGGTATGGTCGGGGCCTATCTTCTGGAAAGTATTGCAAGAATTCCTGCTTCAACGGAACTGTCTTCTGAAGTACGATACAAGAATCCTGTTGTTCAGCCGGACACTCTGTACTTTGTAGTTTCCCAGTCAGGGGAGACTGCAGATACTCTGTATGCTATGAGAGAGCTCCAAAGAAAGGGTGGTAAGGTGTTAGGTATTTGTAATGTTGTAGGTTCCACTATTCCCAGGGAATCAGATGGGGGAGTGTATATTCATTCAGGACCGGAAATAGCAGTTGCATCTACAAAGGCCTTTACATCTCAAATAACTGTTTTCTATATTTTAACACTAATTCTTGCCCGTATGAGACATCTGTCCTATGAAGCTGGTTTAAAACTTGTTTCAGGTATTGAAAGTATTCCTGATAAAATTAAAGAGATACTTGCTGATACTGGTAATATCCAAAAGATTGCAAAAAAATACGCAAAATATGAAAATTTTCTTTTTCTTGGCCGGGGACTAAATTACTCTGTTGCTTTGGAAGGAGCTTTGAAACTAAAAGAAATTTCCTATATTCATGCAGAGGGGTATAGTTCTGCAGAAATTAAACATGGTCCAATTGCACTAATTAATGAAAATACACCCAGCCTTTTTCTTGTTCCGGATGATGATTTACGTGATAAGGTTATTAATAACATCAAGGAAGTTAAAGCAAGAAAAGGTAAGGTTATTGCCATTGCTGTTCAGGGTGATAATGAAATTAAAGATATTGTGGATGATGTAATTTGGATTCCTAAGGTACATTCTTTAATGTATCCTTATTTAATGGTAATACCACTGCAGTTATTTGCATTCTATACAGCTTTGGAGCTTGATCGTGATGTTGATCAACCAAGGAATTTAGCTAAAAGTGTTACAGTAGAATAATAGGTACTGGAAAGTGAATAAAAAAGCCATTGTTGGAGTTTTATTTTTTTGCCTCATTGTTTCAATCTCTTATATAGGTGCTCAATCTATTGCAGCAGATAAGAATGAAAGTCTGGAAGCGGCGAAATTTATTGCGCCGGCTATTCTTGTCAGAGGACCTGTGAAAACCAGAAATTTCCCCTTAATTTATCCAAATGCCATGGAATACTGGCAGGGAAATTATCGATATTTGGAATCAGAGATAATAGTATCTTTTACCAGAACAAATATTTTAATCCCTGATGAATGGGCTAGTCTGACTTGTAATAAACTAAAAGGGTTTTCGCCAGATAATGAATCTTTTTTCTACACAGATGCGCAGTGGTCAGTTCTTTTCCAATTTTCTCCGGATATTTCTGCGGATTGTGTTTTTATAAATACTTTTATTACCAGATTAAAATATTTTCTAAGAGACACTTCCCCTCATGATCCACCTCTATTACCTGCAATACTTGAAATTAGGTAGATAGCCTGTTAGGCTGTGGCTGGAGATGGAGATGGAGAAAAATATGGGAAAGTTATGGCAGAAAGGTTATTCGTTAAATAAATTAATGGAAGAATTTACAGTAGGCAGAGATTTTGAACTTGATCAAAATTTGGTTGTTTCTGACTGTTTGGCAAGCAGTGCTCATGGTAAAATGCTTAATTCTATTGGTATATTATCTGATGATGATCTTGAATCTATTCAAAAGGGTCTTAAAGAAATAGTCAAACTTTCCGGGAAAAATAATTTTCCTATTTCTCTGACCGATGAAGATTGTCATACTGCAATAGAAAATTATCTTGTTTCTCATATTGGTAATGCGGGTAAGAAAATTCATACTGGCAGAAGCCGTAATGATCAGGTTCTTACTTGTTTACGCGTCTATTCAAGAGACTTCCTTTATACTTTTATAAAAGAATCAGTTTCTCTTTCCAGGGTACTGACAGAATTTGCAAAAAAACATGAACTGACTCCTATGCCTGGGAGAACACATATGCAAATAGCAATGCCTTCATCTGTTGGGCTATGGGGAGGTGCTTTTGCAGAGGAAATTGCTGATTCCCTTAGTATGACAAAGTCTGTCCTTAATATTATTGATCAAAGTCCTCTTGGCTCTGCTGCAAGTTATGGGGTGCCTATTGCCCTGGATAGAGAAATGACGGCATCATTAATGGGGTTTTCAAAAGTTCAGAATAATGTACTTTATGTAAATAACTCCAGAGGAAAATTTGAATCTTTAATTATAGATACACTGGATCAGATTGTTCTGACTTTAAGCAAAATGGCTCAGGATTTAATTCTTTTTTCCCTTCCGGAGTTTGGGTACTTCAGTCTTCCGGTTGAGTTATGTTCCGGTTCCAGTATAATGCCCCAGAAAAAAAATCCTGATGGTCTGGAACTTCTTAGAGCAAAATCAGCATCTGTTTCTTCCTGTGGAATACAAATAAAAAATATAATAAGATCCCTTCCTTCAGGTTATAACAGAGATTTTCAGGAAGTAAAGGAACCCTTTATCAGGGGTATTAAACTTACCCTTCAAAGTGTAAGAATAATGCAGTTGACTATATCTGAATTAGTTGTAAATACAGAAAATTTGGAAAAAGCCTTTACTCCGGAAATATTTGCAACAGATGAAGCCATAAAAATGGTTCTTTCCGGGAAAAGCTTCCGTGATGCCTACAGAGCTGTTGGAACTAATCTGGATCAAGTGGAAGTAATAAGTCCGCTGGAGGGCATTAAAACACGTACCAGCACAGGAACTGCAGGTAATCTAAGACTGGATAAACTGGAGAGGTTCTTGTCAGACCTGAATGAAGGTGTTTCCAGGCAAGAGGACAATGTACAGGAATCTTTAAGGGGCTTACTTGATATGGATGTTAAACCTTTCAGGGAATAATTCACTTCGATACAATTTCTTTTTTAGAAGAATATTGGGGTATAACGAAATCACTCAGCGAACGGTATCTTCGGTTGCTGAGTGTTTTTGCTTGCAAAAATGTATCGAAGTAACCCTATCTCAGATGCCTCAACGCTTCTGCAATATTCATTGCATAGTCTCCAATATGCTCCA
>DAOVSY010000479.1 GCA_030633365.1 Spirochaetaceae bacterium
AAATTTATTATTGTTTCCTACAAACTGAGCAACAAATGAAGAAGAAGGATTGCTGTAAAGATTTTGAGGACTATCCACCTGTTCAAAGCGTCCCTTATTCATTACAGCTACATTATCACTCATTACCATGGCTTCTGATTGATCATGTGTTATGTATACAAATGTTGTTCCAACTTTTACCTGTAGTTTTTTTAACTCAACCTTCATATGCTCACGAAGCTTTGCATCCAGTGCACCAAGGGGTTCATCCAGAAGCAGTACCTGTGGTTCTAAAACAAGACATCTTGCTATTGCAATCCTCTGCTTCTGTCCACCGGAAAGCTGGCTTACTTTTTTGGGTCCCGAATCGGGAAGCCCAACTCTTTCGAGCATGTCCTTTACTTTTTTTTCAATACCTGGCCCTTTTTCTCCCTTTCTTTTTAAGCCGAATGCAATATTTTCAAACACATTCATCATAGGAAACAGAGCAAGGTGTTGAAAAACAAGATTGACAGGGCGTTTGTTCGGTTCCATTCCCAGCATATCTTTACCCTGGATTTCAAGTGATCCTGCTGTTGGTTCATAGAAACCTGCCACCATCCTTAATAGTGTAGTTTTACCACACCCGGAAGGACCTAGTATGGAGAAAAATTTTCCATCCTCCACATCAAATGTAAGATCTTTTACTGCGGTGAAGTCCCCGAATTGTTTTGTTAAATTTTTAACAGATAAAGCAACCTGCATATTATTCCATCCTTTAAATCATTTTATAATTTTCTTCTTTTTCAACAACCCCTAATCCTACCACCTATTTTGGATTCTTGCCATAAAAAAAAGCAGACGGAAATTATTCCGTCTGCATAAGTTCAGATTCTCTTATTGAGCTGCTCTGATTCTATCCATGGTTTTGCCTTCCATCTCTTCGATACCAGCAGGTACAGCCTGGTGCCAGTGGATTTTAGCCAAAACTTCCGGTGGAAACCATCTATCAAAATTGGCCTTTGCTTCTGCTTCATAAAACTGGCTGGCATCTTTTGATGCAGTCATATAGTTTACTGAATTAGTTAAGACAGCAGCATTTTCAGGTCTTAGTGAGAAATTGATCCATGCATAAGCAGCATCAAGATTTTCTGATTTTGAAGGTAATGAAAAACAGTCTATCCAACCAATTACACCGCTTTCTGCAGCTAAATAATCGATGTCCGGATTTTCTTTATACAAACGAGCACCCTGTTGTTCCCATGCCATAGCTGCCCAAACTTCTCCTGATCTCATTGATTCAACTAAAGCATCTCCATTATCCCAGTAATTTCTTACTGCTGGTTTTGCTGCAATAAGTGCTTTTTCAACACCATCAAGAAATTCCTGATATTTAACTTTATCATTGTAATCTTCAATTGGAGTATAACCAAGAGCATAACCCATTGCTATAATAACAGGTCTTTTCATTCTATAAGAAATTCTATTTTCATATTTGAGGTCAAGAAGATCTTTAAAATCTTTAACATCCGGAGCTAAAGCTTTATTTACGATCATACCATTTGTTCCGGAAACATGGGGAACACCATATGATTTTCCGTCAACCATAGTAGTAGCTTTTACAGCTTCCAGCATATTAGGTTCAATCTGATCAAGATCAACTCTTGAATAATCAATAGGCTGATATATACCATACTCTGCAGTTACTGCAGGAACTCTGTCAAATGATGGTTCAGCTAAGTCATAACCACCACCTCTGGTAGCTCTCAATTTAGAAATCATCTCTTCGTTACTGGTATAAGTAACTTCAACAGTATAACCTGTTTCAGCTTCAAATTTCTCGATTAACACATCCGGGGCATAACCTGACCATGTTAATAACCTTAGAACCTTGTTCTCTTTTTCTTCTGTTTCACCACCAGCAAATACAGTTGCTGAGACAAGAACTAATACTAAGAACATAACTAAAATACTTCTTTTCATCTACGCTTCCTTTATATTGTTTTTTTATAGAAAATCAATATCAGTGAATTACCAACTAATATTTACTTACTACCATAATAAATTACTATCTATATCAAAACTATTATTTAGATATCACCATGTTCGCATATCCAGTTGTTATGATATATTTATAATACGGCTATTCCCTCATGTCAATCTTTATTTAATTATATTAAACTATCTTTATTTTTTTGCCATTTCTGCCAAAACTCTTCCTAAAACCTTAAGAAACTCCCTGCTGTCAGCTGCATGAATTTGTCCCATATTAGCAGCTTGAAATAGGTTTTTATCAATAAGAGGACCCTTTCCTTTATACAAAACATAACCTTCGTTATCCATTCTGGTAAGAAAATCATCAACACCAACACCTTCCGGTAAAAAACAGGAAGTTACTGTATTGGACATCAGTTTTTCATTGTCCAGTAAGAATTTAAGGCCCAGATCTTTCATTCCTTTTCTTATTATTGAAGCATTTTCCTTATACCTTGCAATAACATTGTCCTGGCCTTCTTCAAAAAGAACCTTCAGAGCCTCATTCAATGTTATAAACATAACAACTGAAGGAGTATTAGGTGTCTGATTATGCTTCTCAGCTTCTCTGACATGGTGTTGAAGGTTAAGATATATGTTACGACGCTTTACATTCTCTACCTTTGCCAGTGCAGTTCT
>DAOVSY010000287.1 GCA_030633365.1 Spirochaetaceae bacterium
ATCCAATCTTTCTCACAACCAAATGCTCCAAAGAAAAACCCATCAACCCCGGCTTCATTTATACAGCACTCTGCAAAACTTATTAAATTCCGGGCAATTACATTTAAACCTTCCATAACAATATCCGGAGCTTGTTTCCAGTCATCAATCATTCTTCTATTTGTCAGACGATGGGCAAAATGAAAAGGTGAAAATATTGTCTGTAAAACAGGAACATCCGGTCCAGCCAAAGCTCTTATTCTTTTTAAAACCTCAAGCTGCCTTCCAAAAGCACCTATGTGTGGATCAAATTCTTCAAGTTCTTTCCATACATTAAGGTTTTGAATATATTGCCAGTTTACAGGAGTATCATAATTTTCATCAAACATAACTTTAATATAATCAGGATCATATTTATTGTAGAAATCCATAGTGTAATTAACAAAATTATCTATGCTTCGCTCATGAACTGTAGAATGCTGATATACAGAAAATGGAACCCTGTCTGTCTCGCTGCCATGGAGAGTAGCAATTATTCTATCTTTTTTAGTCATACTGTTAATCATATCAGTAGTATGAGTTCTAATAACTAAATTGTCAAGTTGTTTCTACAAAGCTTTTTTGCTTTGTATCATTTAGAGTTTTAAACAGGCCGATTACATAGACATCAAAAAACCTCACAGTATTTATCTAAAAATATTTTACTCTGGTTTTTTTCTTTTCAGGGTTGAATTCACAATTATTTATTTCATATACTTTTATTAATGATTAAAAATATTGTAATAACAGGTGGAACAAGCGGAATAGGATATGCAATTTATAAATCCCTGAACAGTTCAAGTACTGATGAACATAATAAAATAGTTATAATTTCAAGACACAGCAGTAAAAAGAGATCTTTATTCTCTAAAGATGTTTTACTAATTGATGCAGATATATCAAATAAGGAAGATGTAGTAAATGCAGCAAACCAGGCAATAAAATACCTTGGGAACATAGATATATTAATAAACAATGCCGGAATTTCATTCCCCGGACCTTTTCTAAAAGCAACAAAAGAGGAAATAGAAAGAAGTATTTCTGTTAACCTTCTGGGGCCACTATACATTACTCACTCATTTCTTCCCCATATAATTAAGCAGGATGGTGGTATAATTGTAAATATCACATCTGCTGCTGCAGAAAACGGAATCCCTGGATTGTCAGTCTACTGTGCATCAAAATTTGGACTTAAAGGATTTTCTGAAGCTTTAAGAAAAGAGATAGCTGACAATAAAATAAGATTAATAGAAATTTCACCAGGAGGCGTTGCAACACCAATTCACGATACATTAATTGAGCGAAAAGGGAAAGAATCTGTTAAACTGGAGAATGCTCTTGATCCTGATGATGTTGCTGCAGCTGTTATCTATGCAATAAATCAACCTGCAAATACATCCATTAATGAAATTCAGATTAGACATTCATCACTTAAGATGATTGGTACTTATATTTAAAATTTTAAAATCCATTACTAATGTTTTTTGATATTAGAATGTCATTTGTAAGTTCAGTTATAGCATTTTCTAAATCACCTTTCTCAAGGTATTTAACAATACTGGAATGACGCGTACTTTCAGGAATAGGCATATGATTTTCATGAATCATTATCTGCATAAGTCCTCTCCACAAACTATCCAGAGTGGTTCTGAGAGCTTCTGTTATAAAATTATTTCCACAGATACTGTTTATTGCAATATGGAATTCACTGTTTAATTTCATTTTTTCGCCTACCACATTTTTCGCAAAGCCAAGATTTCTTACTTCCTCACTTTTACCAGCAAAGGTCTTTAAATTAGAAATTATATTGCTGGTAATTTTAGGAAATCCAAGTTTCAAACCTTCTACTTCAAGTATCAACCTGAACTGAGAAATATTACGAATGTCTTTTTCTGATATCCTTACAATCTGATAACCAGCTCTTGGAATATTCCTGATTATATTAGCACTGCAAAGTTCAATAAGAGCTTCCCTTACCGGAGCTCTGCTTACATTAAACATCTTTATAAGCTGACTCTCATACAGCAGCTCATCAGGAGGAAATTCGTTACTAACAATTTTTTTAAGGATTTCACCATATATTTTTGTCTTCAGACTCTGAATATTATTCTTCATACATTACCTTCCATCTAATCTTATTTAGTAGTATGACTTTTTGATAATCCCTGTCAAGTCGGATAAAAACAGCTTAAATTTGACTTGACAGATCCACTATCCTAGATAATACTATTGATATGATTTGTAAGATGACTAATCATACTACGATTGATAATCTTAGAATAGATATAAAATAATCCTATCAAATATTAAGCGCTGTAAAGATGCCTGATTTGGACACCTTTACGCGATTCTTGATATAAAAAAAACATAAGGAGTTTTCGAATGAAAAAATTATTGGTTATTTTCATGATCCTGCTTGTAACAGCTGGATACACTTTTGCTGCAGGAAAAACAGAGGTTGATACAACAGAACCGGAATGCACAAGCAGAGGTCTGCTTGATATTGGATACTGTGACGAAGATGGAGATCTTGTTGCAGATGCGCCAAAGAACGAAGCAAACATCAAAGATCCGGATGTTCTCTTCTTTACATATACACCACTGGAAGATCCAGCTGTATATGTAGATATGTTTCGACCATTTCTGGATTATATTGAAGAAGTGACAGGAAAAGAAGTACGTTATTTTCCAACTCAGTCTTATGCAGCAGAGATTGAAGCCATGCGATCCGGACGACTTCAGATTGCTGGTGTAGGTACTGGTCCTACTCCTTTTGCAGTAAACCTTGCCGGGTTTGTTCCATTTGCAGTTTCTGGTACTGATGATGGTAATTTTGGTTATAAGCTTCAGATAATAACACCTATCGATAGCGATATATATACACTTGACGATCTTAAGGGTAGAAAAGTAGCTCATACCGAGGAATCATCAAACTCAGGGAATATGGCTCCAAGAGCTCTTCTTCCTGAGGTAGGAATAGTTCCGGGAGAAGACTACGAAGTTGTTTACTCCGGCGGACACGGCACAAGTATTTTAGGTGTTTATAACAAAGATTACGAAGCAGCATGTATAGCAAATTTAGTAATGGAAAGAATGCATGAGCGTGGAGAGATTGATATGGATCAGATTCGTGTTATCTATAACAGTGACTCTTTCCCCCCAACAGCCTATGGTTATACTAATGATCTTTCAGCAGAGCTTAAAGCAAATATAGAAAAAGCATTTTTTACCTATAGATTTGCCGGAACTCCCCTTGGTGAGGAATGGAAAGGTCTGGACGGTTTTCTCCCTATAACCTACAAGGAACACTGGGCTCCTATAAGAACTATCCAGGAAGCTGTTGATACAAAATACACCTTTGATAATGTAGACTAGAAAAGAGGAGAATCCTGTATATGTTTAGCGTTAAGAACCTGGATAAAACTTATCCTACCGGACAACATGCCCTTAAAGGGTGTTCACTTGATATTGATAAGGCACAGATTGTATCTATTTTCGGGCCGTCAGGTGCCGGAAAAAGTACATTTATCCGTTGTATAAATCGACTTGTAGAACCCTCCAGCGGTGAAGTTTATCTTGATGATTTAGAGATAACCGGTTTAAAGGGTAAGGACCTTCATAAAGCCAGAAGACAGATGGGAATGATATTTCAGGAATACAATCTAATAGAGCGTCTTACTGTAATGGAAAATGTTCTCTCCGGCCGTCTGGGTTATGTAGGATTTTTTAATGCCTTGTTACGACGCTTTCCTCAGGATGCTGTGGATGAGGCCTTCTCCCTGCTCAAAAGAGTAGGGCTGGAAGGCTATCATAATCAGCGCGCTGATGCCCTCTCCGGAGGGCAGCGGCAGCGTGTTGGTATTGTTCGGGCATTAATTCAGCACCCGAAAATACTTCTTGTAGATGAACCCACCAGCGGGCTCGACCCAAAAACTGCAATGATTATAATGCAATTAATAAAAGACCTTGCTACAGAGAAAGGAATTCCTGCCATTATAAATATTCATGATGTTAAACTGGGGCAGGACTATGCTGACCGGATAATTGGAATGACAGATGGTGTAATTGTATTTGACGGACCTCCATCCAAAGTTACAGAAGAAACACTTACTATGATTTACGGCGAGGAGGATTGGTCAAAAACAATTCGTAAAGTCGAAGATGAGGAGGCATAGTGTGAGTACTGCCTCAACATCAACCGTCTGGAAGCGGGAGCATTTTATAAAGAATCCCTGGATTAGATGGATCTCTATAATTGCTTTCAGTGTGTATATAATCTATGCCTTCAGTACTCTGGAGATAAGCTTAGCCCGCCTTCAGGCTGGAATGCCCAGAGCAGCAAATTTCCTTAAAAGAATGTTTCCTCCCGACTATACAAGAGTAAAAATGATATTAACAGGGACTCTGGAAAGTTTACAAATGGCAGTAATTGCGACTGCTATGAGTTCTATTCTGGTAAT
>DAOVSY010000480.1 GCA_030633365.1 Spirochaetaceae bacterium
CAGGCACTACACTTAAAGCCAATAATCTTGAAGTTCTGGAAAAACTTGAAGATATAAAAGTTCATTTAATTGTAAATCCGGCCTATTATAAACTGCATTATAAGTCGATTAAAAAGATAGTATCCCTTTTAAAAGAAAAGCAGTGAAAAAGAAGTAAGGAAGGTAAGACCATGGCTTCACGAAAAATCGAGATTAAAAGAAAAACAAAAGAAACAGATATTTCTCTTTCCCTTGATCTTGATGGAGAAAATATTAATATATCAACAGGTATTCCTTTTTTTGACCATCTTTTAACAGCTATGAGTTTTCATGGAAATATAGGAATTGATCTTATTGCAAAAGGAGATCTGGAAGTGGATCCCCATCATCTGGTAGAAGATACAGGTTTAGTCCTGGGATCAGCATTACGTGAAACAATTGAAAGTTATGGTGCAATAACACGATTTGCACATACAATAATTCCAATGGATGAAGCACTTTCAGAAGTAACCCTTGATGTTTGCGGAAGACCTTATTTAGTTTACAGAGTGGATTATCCCCAGGAATATTCCGGACAATTTCAAATGGCCCTTCTAAAAGAATTTTTTGCTGCTCTATCAAATGCCGCCGGTATGGCTATCCATGCAGAATCCAGATATGGTGATAATAGTCATCACATGGCTGAATCACTTTTTAAAGCTTTAGGTAAAACAATAAAAAGTTCTTTTACCCTCACAAATTCGAAAAATATTATGTCAACTAAGGGTAAATTGTAAATTTATTCCATTATCTCTAAATTTCATCGATTTTTCTTGATATTTCATTTGATATACATTAGAAAAACAGATATACTTTATAGAGGATGAGGGTTAAAATTTGTCAGCTTTAAAACGTTCAGGGTTTATCAAAACTGTCAAACCTGAAAAAAATAGAATAACCTCTTCTGATAAAGCAGCCTTGATAAGAAAAGGCAATGAGCTTTTCAATGCCGGAAAATTTGAAACAGCTAAACGTATTTTTATTACAACTGGTTATTCTGATGGTTTAATTAGAATGGGTGATTATTATATAAAAAATAAAAATCATGCTGATGCATTGAAAATGTATTGGATGGCTCCGGCACCTGAACAGTTTGAGCTAATATCTGAGCAAACCGCAATGATAATAAGTAAATGGTTAAAAGAAGAGGAAAAAGTTAATGAGTGACATAACTGACAATATTGAAGAAGAAGAAAACGAAGTACCAAAAACTCCTGAAGAGTTGGAACAGATCAAAATATCAGAGCTATCCAAGCGTGGATATCAACTGTTAAAGGAAAAATTGATTCCGGAAGCAGAAGATTGTTTTAATGAAATTCTTGAACTGGATAGTGATAACAATTATGCATTGGTAGGCCTTGGTGATGCAGCAAGAAAAAAAGGTAAATTTAAAGATGCTATTATTTATTACCAGCGTTGTCTTGATTTGTTCGAACTTAATAACTATGCACTTTTTGGCCTTGCTGATTGCTACAAAGCCCTTAGGAAGTATAATCAGGCAATAAAAATATGGGAACAGTATCTTATTCATGACAGTGGAAATATTACTGTTTTAACCAGAGTTGCTGATGCATATAGAAAAATAAAAGATTTTAAAAGCTCAAAAGAAGTTTACTTACGTGTTCTGGAACTTGAATCTGACAATCCATATGCCCTTATAGGGTTAGGACACCTTCATTACGATTTTAAAGAATTTAGAGATGCTCTTCATTACTGGGAAAGAATGGTTGAAGTAAGACCTGACTCTATAGACATAAGAGTCCTTACATCTCTTGGTAACTGTCATCGAAAACTTAAATCCCATGAGAGTGGTCTTAAGCATTTTCAACAGGCTTTATCAATTGAACCAAATAATTTTTACGCTTTATTTGGTCTTGCAGACTGTTACAGAGGTCTTAACAGAGATCAAGAGTCTTTGGAATGTTGGCAAAAAATTCTTAAACTTGACCCTTACAACAAAGTTATTTTAACAAGAGCCGGAGATTCCTATCGTGCTCTGGAAGATTTTGATAATGCAGAAGAATATTACCAAAAAGCCCTTAATATTGAATTTGATGCATATGCAATACTTGGACTCGCTTTGATTAATAAAGAAAAAGGAAATTTTGTAAGTGCAATTGAAAGTTTACAGGGTCTCTTAAAGAATGATAGAAAAAATCATCGTCTTTACACTGAAATTGCTGAATGTTATCTTGTTCTTGGGCAAAAGAAGCAAGCTATTGAAATACTGGAAGAATTCCAAAAACTGGGTATTAGAAATATCTATGTTACAAACCTTATATCTAAAATTAGAACCGTTTAAAAAGTAGAAACAGAATGAAACCATTACTAACAGGAATGATGCCTGATGAACTTTCAGAATACCTTGCTCTAAAACCAGCTTTTAGGGCAAAGCAAATTTTTGAGTGGATTCATAAAGGTATTACAAGTTTTGAGGAAATGACAAATCTTCCTCAGGAATTAAGAGAATCTTTTAAAAATGTACCAATACTTAGTTCTGAAATTTCACAGGAAAATGTAAGTGATGATGGAACAGCAAAAATAACACTAAAATTATATGATGGTAAATTTATTGAAAGTGTTCTCCTCATTGATGATAATGAC
>DAOVSY010000194.1 GCA_030633365.1 Spirochaetaceae bacterium
ATAGGTCCCCCTGGAAGCTGGTTATTTTATTAAATTATTAAATACTAATAGTAACTATTAGTATTTAAGTAGCAATATTTATGCCAAATTTAAATAGGGTTATATTGGCGTAGAGATATGCTATTTACATTCATTTACAAAACCGGTGCTTCGATACTATTTTGCGGAGCAAAATCACTTAGCAACCGGTATTTAAGACACCGTTCTCTGAGTGTTTTGTGCTATGCCCCATATTTTTCTAAAAAGCAAAATGTATCGAAGAGAAATTTACAGAATCTTACTAAAAATACTAATCAGTTTCTCTGTAATTTCCTCTGATGATCCAGCCCATGAAAAACCTGCGGCTTTTTTATGGCCGCCTCCTCCAAAAGATTTTGCAACTGCTCCTACGTCTGCATAGTCTCTGGATCTTAATCCAACAGATATTTCTGTATCACTTTCAAATCTTATTAAGGCAATGGCTTCCACACCCTTTATTCCCTGAACCTGCTGATATAAAACATCTGAGTCCCTGTTTTCTTTTCCAAATTGGATCAGATCATCTTCAGTTTCATAAGTTATTATTAGTTTTCCTTCCAACTTGCTTCTAATTCTTGATAACACCCTGCCAATAAGTTGTTTGGATTTTAATGATCTCCCTCCATATATTTTTGAATGAACATCTTTAGGTGATGCACCATTTTCTACCAGTTTTGCAGCAGATAAAAATATATCCTGGGATCCTGATTCCAAATGACGAAAGAAACCTGTATCCGTTGCCAGGCCAAAAAGAAGTAGTTCTGCTTCTTTGGAATTTGGTATCATATTAAAGGATTCTATTATTTTATGGACTAAAAATGTTACAGATGGGGCTGTCGGACGAATAAATTGGATATCACCGAAACTCAAGCCCGAATCATGGTGATCTACAACAGCAACTTTCATACCAGTTATTTCATCTGCCAAATATCCAATACGATCTATTGTGGAACAATCCAGAACCACAACCAGAGGTTTTTTTTCTTTCCACTCCAGGGGAACATGAGAGAGGAAGTACTTTTCCTCATTTTCAATTTCTGACCTGTTAAAAGGTCCTGGAGAAAGAAGGCATACTTTATTATTACCTAACCTTTCAAGAAAGCTACCCATGGCTCTTTGGGAGCTTAAGCAATCTCCATCAGGGTTTTTATGACCAATAAGTAAAAAAAAATTATTTTCCTCCAGACTTTGTTTTAATTCCAGGGGTACTTCGTAGTTATTCATGGGGTCTCCAGAAAAAAACCATCTGATAATTCAGATGGTTTTATAAATAGTTTTATTATTATTAATTTTTTACTTAAACTGTTTTATAACTTTAGTTTAAGTGTTTCAACTTTAAATTTTTCTGAAATATCAACTAATGGATCAAGATCTCCCCAGGTTGGGTTACTCAGATCACTATGTACATAAAGGCGAATATGATCAAAGTCTGCACCTTTCCAGAAAACAGAAAAATAAGGATACGCAGAATCTCTTCCTGCAACAATTTCAGCTTTTGGAGCCTCTCCTGTTTCTGCAGCAGCTCTAAACCATTCTTTTGGTAAATATATTGCAGTAAGTTCAAAATTACTTTTCATATAAACAACTCTATAGCCCAGACTATGGTCGTATATCTTTACTATTTGCATTGTTTTTACATAAAATTCTGATGTTTCTGCAAATGCAGCTACTGAGCTTACGATCATTATAATGGCAATTAACAGTATTAGCTTTTTCAAGTTCTTGCTCCTCGTACTATTATTTTATAAGTATAGGCTCTTAAGCCCATCTAAATCAAGTAAAAAAATTGTTATTGCTATTTTTCGTTGGAAAGAAACGAGTTTGGAAGGAGTGTTAACAAAGCTTCTTTCACAGAAGATGCAAAAACAAAGTTAATTTTACTTTTTACTTCTTTTGGAAGTTCTTCAATATCCTTCTTATTCTCCATTGGAAGAAGAACTGTAGTCATATTGTTTCTATAGGCTGCAAGAACTTTTTCTTTAACACCACCAATAGCAAGGATCCTGCCAGTAAGAGTAATTTCCCCAGTCATAGCAGTATGTTCCAAAATTGCTGTATCGGTTAATGCAGACAGCATTGCTGAACTTAAAGAAATTCCTGCTGATGGGCCATCTTTTGGAATGGCCCCATGGGGTACATGAATATGGATATCAAGTTCTTTTTGAAAATCTTTATCTATTCCAAAATCCTCATTATGAGCCCGAATAAATGAAAGTCCAATCTGAGCACTTTCTTTCATAACATCACCAAGGCTTCCTGTTAAAATTAATTTCCCCGAGCCCTTTAATAAAGCTACTTCAACTGGAAGAAGTCTACCTCCCATTTCTGTCCATGCCAGACCATGGGCAAGACCAGGTCTTGGTTTATTGTAAACAAGATCTCCATTAAACTTTTCATTACCAATATAGGAATGTAGGTTTTTTCCTGAGATTGTAACTTTGAACTCTTTTTTCTCTTTATCTGATTCAGTATTTGTATAGCCTTCTGAGACTGCTTTTTTTGCAATTTTACGAATTACAGATCCTATTTCTCTTTCCAGGTTTCTTACACCGGATTCCATTGTGTAATTACGAATTATATCTAAAATAGCGGTTTTTTCAAACTTTATCTCTGCCCATTCAAGACCGTTTTCTTTAATCTGTTTTGGAATAATAAAGGACGATGCAATTTTCTCTTTTTCCAGATCAGTATAACCTGGCGTTTCAATAATTTCCATTCTATCTCTTAGTGCATGTGGAATAGATGAAACTGAGTTTGCAGTAGTAATAAACATAACTTTTGAAAGATCATAAGGGGACTCCAGATAGTGATCAACAAATGTGGAGTTTTGTTCCGGATCCAGTACTTCAAGAAGGGCAGAAGAAGGATCACCTTTAAAATCGGAATTCATTTTATCAATTTCATCTAAAAGAAATACCGGGTTTTTTGTTCCTGCTTTTTTAATAGACTGTAAGATTTTTCCGGGAAGAGCTCCTACATATGTTTTTCGATGTCCCCGAATTTCAGCTTCATCTCTAACTCCTCCCAGTGAAATTCTTATAAATTCCCTATTCAAGGCTCTGGCAACTGAACGCCCCAGGGAAGTTTTACCTGTGCCAGGAGGTCCTACAAAACATAATATTGGGCCTTTCATAGATTCATTCAGCTGGTGAACTGCTATAAACTCCAAAACTCTCTCTTTAGGTTTTTTCATATCAAAATGATCTTCGTCAAGAATTTGTTCTGCAAGTTGGATATTATGATTATCTTTACTTTGATTACTCCAGGGGAGATCTGCCACCCATTCCAGATAAGTTCTTAGAACCCCTGATTCCGGTGACATAGGCTGCAGTCTTTCCAGACGTTTTAGTTCTTTTTCTGACTTTTCTAAAACTTCCAAAGGTGGATTTTTTTCCTTTATTCTGGTACGAAGTTCCTCTGTCTCACTTTGTTCATTTTCATTATTGCCTAATTCTTTGTTAATCTGTCTAATTTGTTCATTCAGGAAATATTCTTTTTGATTCTTTTCAAGTTTTTTTTGAACTTTGGAATTGATTTTATTTTGAATAGATAAAACTTCATTTTCTGCTTCAAGGATAATAGAAAGAGTTTCCAGTCTTTCCTCAATGTCATCTTTACTTAATATTTCTATTTTTTTTTCTGGTTTAATATTTATATTTGCACTTATTAGATCAACAAGCTTTTCGGGATACTCTGCATTGTCTATAGAATTAATAATATCTGTAGAAATCTTTTTCTGAAATTTTGAATATCTGGAAAATGCCTGTCTGGAAGTTAACATCAGTGCCGAGAGAGTTGAACTTGTTGCTCTTTCTTCCATTGGAGTATGTACACTAACATGCATCGACTCCTTTCTTTTAATAAACCTGAGTATTTTTCCCCGATTTTGTCCTTCTGCGAGTATTCTTACAGTACCATCAGGTAATTTAAGCATCTGCAGTATTTTTGCTGTTACTCCAGTAGTATATATGTCATTTTCACCGGGAGATTCTATATTAGATTTTTGGCAGGCAAGGAATACTATTCTATCCTTAGCCATTGATTCTTCTATTGCTTTTATTGATGATGGTCTTCCTGCAAAAAATGGAACAACCATATGAGGAAAAACAACAAGCTCCCTTAGGGGTACAAGGGGGAGCTCTGATTTGTTTACCTTACCCGGTAAATTTTTTAAGTTCATGCAGTTTTTTTAATAAAGTTAATTTCTGGTCTTGCATCTTCCTCAATAACTTTTTTTGTAATGCGAACCTCTTTTTCGCCTTCTATTGATGGTATGTCAAACATTATATCCAGCATTACATTTTCAACAATTGCTCTTAATCCTCTGGCACCGGTTTTTCTGTCAACAGCTTGTTGCGCAATTGCAACAATAGCATCATCATCAAAAACTAAATCAACATTATCAAGTTTTAATGAACTTTGGTACTGACGAATGATTGAATTTTTAGGTTCTGTAATTATTCTTTTTAAATCATCAATTTTAAGCATGGAAAGGGTTACATTAATAGGGAGCCGCCCAATAAATTCGGGAATAAGTCCAAAATGTATAAGGTCATCAGGATGCATATGGGAATAAAGTTCGACAATATCTTTGTCTGCTGCAGATTTAACATCTGCTCCAAAACCCATAGGGTGTGAACTAATTCGTTCCTCAATTACCTTATCCAGACCAACAAATGCACCACCGCAAATAAATAAAATATTACTTGTATCAATTTTAAGCATATCCTGATTAGGATGTTTCCGGCCTCCCTGAGGGGGGACAGATGCAACTGTGCCTTCTATAATTTTCAAGAGAGCCTGCTGAACACCTTCACCAGAAACATCACGGGTAATAGATACATTTTCGCTCTTTCTTGCAATTTTATCAATCTCATCAATATAAATTATACCTCTTTCAGCAGCAGCAATATTGTTACCCGCATCCTGAATAAGTTTAAGCAGTATGTTTTCCACATCTTCACCAACATACCCTGCTTCTGTAAGGGTTGTGGCATCTGCTATGGCAAAAGGTACTTTAAGCTTTCTGGCAAGAGTTTTAGCAAGAAGAGTTTTCCCTGTTCCTGTAGGACCTGTCAAAAGAACATTTGCTTTTTCAATTTCAACATCATCTGTAATTTTATCTTTCTGACTTATTCTTTTGTAATGATTGTACACTGCAACAGACAAAACTTTTTTAGCTGCTGTCTGACCAATTACATAATCATCCAGATAATTTTTAATTTCCATAGGTGTTGGTACATCATCCATTAATTCTGAAGTAACCATATCGTTTTCTTCATCAAGGATTCTTTTACAGACATCTATACATTCATCACATATAAATACTCCAGGACCAGCTATAAGCCTCCGGGCTGTGTCTGCATTTTTACCACAAAATGAACAAACCTTCATTCCTTCACCTTTATTTTTTGCCATCTTTTCCTCTTATAAGAATATTATCGATAAGACCGTATTTCATAGCTTCTTCAGCTGACATAAAGTTATCACGTTCCAGATCAGATGCAATATCTTTTTCTTTTTTACCTGTATGGTTGGCAAAATATTTAATTAAAAGCTGTTTGAGTCTGACAATTTCTTTTGCCTGTATTCCAATATCTATAGCCTGGCCCTGTGCACCTCCCCAGGGTTGATGAATTAGTATTCTTGCAGAGGGCAGTGCCATTCTTTTTCCTGCTGTTCCACATGCCAGAAGAATAGCACCCATAGATGATGCCTGACCCATTGCAATTGTCTGCACATCAGGTTTTATATATTGTATTGTATCGTATACAGCAAGTCCTGCTGTTACACTTCCACCAGGAGAATTTATATATATACTTATATCTCTTTCAGGGTCCTGGGATTCCAGAAAAAGAAGCTGGGCTACTACAAGAT
>DAOVSY010000538.1 GCA_030633365.1 Spirochaetaceae bacterium
ATGATGGGAAATTCTCCCAGAGAAGGCACCTATTACCCACTGGATTTCAATGTTCAGCAGGCAATAAATGTATTATACATGTCCGCAATAGGTGATATTCTAAATAATAAAGAAATCAGCTTTAGATACAAACGCCTATATTTCACTTTAAAAACCAGAATTACAAGCTTGATGTGGAATGAAGAGGAAAATTTCTATTTTGATCTTGATAAAGATGAAAACCAATTAACTGCAAAAACTATTGCAGCTTTCTGGGCGCTTCTTGCTGAACTACCAAATGAAGACAGAGCAACAGGTTTAATAAGTCATCTAAAAAATCCTGAGACTTTTGGAAGTGAAAACCCTTTTCCAACACTATCTCTTGATCATCCTGATTTCCATGAAGATGGTATGGGGTACAAAGGTTCGGTTTATTCACCATTTACATATATGGTTGTAAAAGGCCTTGAGAAATATGCACGATACGAGTTAGCCAGAGAATGCTCTATAAGGCATCTCTACTACATGCTGGACACCCTTCATCCGGAAGGTGAAGAAAAAGGTAATATTTATGAAGCATACCTTCCTCACAAGGAAGGACCGGCAGTTTGGCAGGCAAACGATTCATTCCCAAAAACAATGTTCTTAACTTATACAGCTCTGGCATCTATTACTCTAATGATTGAAAATGTCCTGGGTTTATACATAAGTCTTCCCAGAAAAACCGTTGATTGGATTATGCCAACTTTGGAAATTATGGGTATAGAAGATCTTTCACTAAAAAGAAATATGATTACAATTTTAAGCAATAACAGTTCAAGAGGCTGGGAAATTAGACTCGAATCTGAAAAGCTTTATTATTTTACAATTAATATACTTGATGAGGATAAAAAGAAGACCCTTCCAATTCCTTCAGGTAAATGTTCTATGCTAATAGGAAAACTGGAATAATTAAGATTTTTTATGATAATTTAGTTCTTCCATTTAAAGATCTTGAAAGAGTTAGTTTATCAGCATATTCAAGATCTCCACCTACAGGGAGACCTAATGCTAACCTTGAAACCAAAACGTCTGTATTTTTTAACAAACTCACCAGATATAGCGCTGTTGTATCACCCTCTATTGTTGGATTAGTAGCAATTATTATCTCTTTTATACCTGGTTCATCAGAATCAGGTGTAAGTCTGGCAAGGAGTTTCCTTATAGATAAATCTTCCGGACCAACACCATCAATGGGTGAAATAACGCCACCTAATACATGGAATCTTCCGTTAAAAACACCCGTGGATTCTATAGTCTGAACATCCTTTGATTCTTCCACAACACATATCTGTTCACTGTTTCTTCTATGATCAGAACAAATTTCACATAGATCAGACTCTGTATATGTCCCGCAGATATTACAGTTTCTAATGCTGGGTTTAAGTCTTTTAATTAAATCGGCAAGGGTATTTAAATATTCAGTATCTGCTTTTAATAAATAGTAAACAATTCTTGAAGCACTTTTTTTCCCAACTCCCGGAAGACGTGAAAAGCCTTTTATAAGCTGATCAAGTATTGTCATCCAGGGAAGCCAAGATTGCCTGTAAGAGAAGACATTTCAGATGCAAGTTTAACTTTAATTTTTGTTCCTGCATCCGTAAATGCCGCAAGAACAAGATCTTCAAGCATAGTTATATCCTCTGGATCAACAATTTCAGGAGAAATTTTTACCTGAATAACTTCCATGGCACCATTTATTTCAATACTCACCATATCACCACCAGATGTGCCAACAGCAGAGACATCTTTCATTTTGTCCTGAACTCCAGTCATCTGGGACTGAAGATTTTGCAGATTTTTAAAAATATCCATTGGATCCATATTTATTCTCCATTTACTACTTCACCCCTAAATACACGTTTAACAAGTTCCAAATTTTCATCCACTTTTTCTGAACTAACACCGGATGAGGGGCTTTCTATAGAAACTTCAATGTTAATTTTCTTATCCAATATTTCCGAGGCCTTTTCTTTAATTAATAAAATATCTCCCTTAACTGCGTTCCCGGAATATGTGGAATCAAAAGATAATTGAAGATTAGTTCCATTTAATTTCCAGGAAGTAGCTTTTTCCAAAGCAGAGGCCAGAGCAAGTTTATTTTTTCGTATGGTCTGAATTATACTGGTAATTATCTCTGCAGATAATTC
>DAOVSY010000130.1 GCA_030633365.1 Spirochaetaceae bacterium
ATGATATTTCTGTTTCTATTACTATCGATTCAAATAATCTGGAAGGTCTTCCTAAACGATACAAAAATAAAAGTCTTAAGTTTATTACTAACTGTGAATTTAAACTTTTTCAAAGACCAGATGAAGCTATTAATAGAGGTTATGATATTGAAGCAGAAAGGGATCTGGCCGGGAAAAATAATTTTATTTCCAATTATGAACCACTTACTAAAGAAAATGCAAAAGAACTTATTGATAATGCAATCAGCTTTGATGAATACACTGATCCTATAAAAAGTGTTATTCAGGAAGGAGCATCAGCTGAGGAAGGAACATGGTTTATCTCTCCATCACATCCACGTAAACTTGAAAATGGTATAAGTACTAATCCAAGATATCTGCAGACGAGACCCGACTTTGTTGATCCTGAATTATTTTACAGAGGAGAAATTGGGACTAGATTATACCGTAAACTACCACTCTCAAAACCTTTTTATCAACCAGTTGATGCTGTACTGGCATCAAGAAGGAATAACAGCCCTGATAAGAAGAAAGGTATTAAGGGCTTAAGTGTTTATAATCCAATACACTACCAGGAATTACCTGAACTTTTTATTGATTTCATATGCAGTTTATCCGGAAAATCACCTTCAACTACAGGAGCAGGTAGTGAGGGAGCACTGACAAAAGGCCCTTTCAATATGCTTGCCCCGGTAACAGATCTAAACAATGCTCTATTATCTTTTATTCTTACCGGACATTCAGGTTTCACATCAGTTGCAGGCAGTATTGGAAGCAGAACCAGATTTGCACATGATATAAGCATTCTTATTCCTGAAATATGGAGTAGATTAAAACCAGATGAAAGAGATCCTGAAAAACTTATTGCAGAAGGATCTCTTGAAAAAGTGGAAGATATTGAATGGAAGGGTAAAAAAATACTGGCCAGCAGACTGGGATATAGAATAACTGAAAATTTTCTGTTTCATTATTTTGGAAGAATATTTGATGAACCTCATGCAGTCTTTAACAAAGAAATGCTTAAACCTGAATTGCAGGATATGGAAGCTTTTGTAGAAGGTATAGAATATATAATTGAGGGCCAAAATAAAGTAGCAGGAATATATTTTGAAGATGGAAGTGTAGATGCTGCCATACCTCCAATTAAGGCTCTTATTCATATAATGGCACATGGTAATTATGAAGGGAAAGAATTAAATGACCCTGAAATTAGAAAACTGTTTACAAAAGATTATGTTTTAAAAAGTGATTGGTATATGAGCAGACTTCTTCGAAAGCAGAAAAGAGATATTGCACACTGTAATAAAATTATTGGCTATCTTGAAGCATTTATGCTGATTAAAGAAAATGATCAATTAACTGAAATATTAAAAGTTTCAAAAAGGCTTTCCAAATGTAGAAAAAGTCTTAAAAAAGTCAGTTCTGAAGATTATATAGAATTACTAACAGGAACAATAGGACTGGATCCAATTTATGGAATGGAGGAAATTTAGTTAACCAGATTCTTTATTAGTAAAATAAATTCTTTTCCATGTTTTGCATTAAAACGTTTTACAAGGTTTCGGGGAGGAAAATTATCTTTATAAATCCAGGATCCCTCTGCAAAAACATATTGTTCTTTTTTTAAAATATTTTTCAATAATTGAGCAGCCATCAATACACCCAGGCCTTTATTTAAAACCGGGTGTACTGCTCCTATAGAGATTATTCTAACTCTGTTTATATTTTTTTTATTTTCAGATTGATATATATCAGGAAGACAAATTAAAATTCCAACAGCTTCATTTTTTTTATTTTCTGCAATTATAATCAATTCATCATCTATTATTGGAAGCATAGACATTATTAATTGCCTGTCTTCATTGAATGTTCTTGGAACATAGCCATTTCTTCCAGAAAATATCTTACTTTGCAGAGAATGTATAATACTTATTTCATTTTCAATATTATCTTTATTAAATATCCTTGTTGTAAATCCAGGCAGTTTTATATTGATGGGAAAAGATGTTTTCCTGGTAAAATAAAAGGAAAGCATATTACTATTTTGTAAATATCCTGATTTTAGGAAGATATCCATATAATATGGTGGATTATAATTGGTATAAACCATGTGAGGCAGATCAAATCCTTTTACTAGCAATCCAAGCAGCTGATTATCTACTTTAGGTGCAATTATAGATTTAGCACCATTTTCCAAAAGTATGTTCTCACAATATTCAAGGACTCTTATTCCAGCATTGTCCCATCCCTGGACACATTCAAAAAAACCAATCCACCCCTGACTTTCATTCACATCATCTGCTCTACTATGAGTAAGGAAAGCTACTGCCCTGGCTACAGCTTTATCATCTTCCAGGATAATCACAGGGATCATTATTTCATAGATTGAATTTGAGTACTGAACAAGCTTACTGTCAAACATTTGATCAGAGGCAGAAGCCCATACAGAATTATTTTTATATGTATTTCTGGCTACCTGATGAAATTTATTTATCAAGGCTTTATCTTCAAAATTTTTAATTTCCAGGATTTCCATTAAAACTTCCTAATTACTCTTATAAGCTTTTTTGAATTATTGTTTACTTCTGGTTTGGCGTTGGAAAATATAATACGACCTAACTGTCCTCCTGAACTGGAAGCCCTTCTTCTTAGATTTGACACTACCATATTTTCTATCTCAATTTTCTGACAATCCGGTTTAAGAACTAATCTGATTTCAATTAGATCAGGAGAATACTGTATTGCCTGATATTCAATTATATCACCAGATGCCTGATTAATAGATCGTCTCACATAATCCGGAAACAGATACCTGGTGGAACTATCGCTGCTTTTAAGAATAAACAGATCATCTGATCTTCCATGAATAACTTTAATAACACGAAAAATTGAACCGCAACTGCATGGTTCGGTCGAAACTTCAAGAACATCATTTAGTTCATACCTGATCATTGGTTGAGAGTTTCTGTAAAGATCTGTAAGAATAACCTTTGAGGCAGTCCCCGCTGAATCGAGTTTATCCAACTCTACATGAACCGTATCTTCATTTATATGCATATTACCATGACTACAGGTAGAACCAATAAAACCTTCAGACCCCTGGTATATTTGTACAACAGGAACCCCGAAAACCTTCTCCAGATATTGTTTATTTTTTTGATCCAATACTTCAGCATAGGATATAAGGGCATCTATTTTATGTGATATTTTAGATTGCAATGATCCAAGCATAGAAAGGAGAGACGGAGGTCCGGCAATAATATTGAGTTTCCTTGAATTTATTAGTTCGATTAATTTTTCCGGAGGGTGGGTGTAATCTACATAAACCATCTTTGCACCGAATGAACGGGGTTCCATATAACTTGGATTATTTGTCCGCAAGGCAAAAAGAATACGATATTTTTTAATATAATTCGGTAACCCATTTCTTGCCCATATTAGACATCCATACAGATCCATCTCTTCCTTTCCAAGAATAGTAAGACCTCGGTTCCCGGATGTGCCTGAAGATAATCCTATTGAATATCTATTCTTATACAGATGTATACTGCCGTTTTTTTCCTGTTCGATATGGAATTTAATAAGTTCATCTTTTTTTAAACCAACAGTATTAATTTTATCAAAATTTTCCATCATAACAGACTTATTCATTAAAGGAATATCGATTAGAGAACTGTCAGGATATATTTGGTTTTTATAATAAGGTGACTGCTCTCTTGCAAATGAGAGTATTTTTCCAATCCTTTCCTCCTGATGAGATTTTAGAGTTTCAGAATTCCAGGTATAGAACTGTTTTTTCAATTTTCTGACAACAAGAAGTTTCTTAAAAAATAACATTTTTATCTCCGGCTGCTTACTTTACTAAGTTTAGATCTTACATCAAGGTAAACTTCCCTTGTTATTCCATACTTCATTGCAATAAGTGCTGTTAAAAATAGAAATAACCCGGGTATAATTCCAAATATAATTCTTACTCCAGTAACAGAACTAAGAACCTCGGACCCGGATGTTGAAGTATATCCAAAGATTGCAAGGACAGCCCCTAAAATAAGTCCGGCAAAAGAAATTCCAAGCTGATGAACTGTCATCCATAAACCAAAAAATACTGATTCATGTCTTTCCCCTGTTTTGCTTTCATAATAATCAACAAGATCAGGAACAAATGAGTATGGAATAAAAAGATATGCAGACATAAAAAGTCCAAGAAGAAAACATCCAATAAAGAAAAAAGTAGTATCTCCCTGGTTTACAAAAATCCCGACCATTAGAAGTACTACAGCAGAAGCACTGTTGCCTATAAGAAGAAGAACACGTTTATCATATTTTTGTGCAGCTCTGCTCCAAAAGGGAATAGAGATAGCTGAAATAGCCACATATATAGCAAGACCAATAGAACTGACACCCCTGTTTCCAAGAACGTGCTGTGCAAAAAATGGAAGGGATGCAGAAAGAGATCCTGTTGCTATGGCCCCGGAAAATTTTAAAAATAATAGAATATAAACATTTTTTTCTTTTACCAGTTTTACATACTGGGAAAAACTGAATCTTACTATCTCTGTTTCTTCTGTCTGTGTATTTTCCATCCCCTTAATACTTTGACTTGCTATTAAAAGTGTAATCAGAGAAAATAATCCAAAACCTGCTGTTATAGTTCGGAGGCCAATTATATCTGTAGTGAAAGAGGAAAGCATCATAGCTGTTCCTCCTCCAATTAAAGTTCCAAAGGTAGAAAGAATAGCCCGCAAACCTGTTATTTGAGTTCGCTCATTATAATTTGAAGTCATTACTGGCACCATGGCCATATAAGGGACAACTACAGCTGTATAAGCTGTAGCATAGATCATCATACTTAATACTGCAAAGATAAACTGAACCCATACAGCTGAATTAAGAGGTATCATCCAAAGAAGTATAAAACTTAAAGCAAATGGCAACGCACCAAAAAGTATATAAACCCTCTTTCTACCATATTTTGATCTGGTCCTGTCACTTAAAATTCCCATTAATGGATCGTTAACACCATCCCACAATTTTCCAACAAAAAAAGCCAGACCTGCAAGCCATGGATCCATTCCTACTATGTCTGTAAGATAAAATATAAAAAAGAAGCCAACAGCAAAATAAGAAACTGATATTCCCATATCTCCAGCTGCATATCCAAGTTTATTTCTATATTTCATATTCTACCCCACTCTTGCCAGTACATGACTTCTTATTTCCTGTATAATAAGCTTACCATAATAATCTACTATAATCACAGACAAAAAAATGAGTAAGGCAATACCGGAGATGAGTTTGATGAAAAATAAGAATATCAATCTCTTAAATAAAAATGCATGGGAAAATGTTGTAGAACCATTTTCCAAATACAGAGAAGAAATTGAAGTTACGTCTCTGTTTAAAAGATTCTGCAGACTACTAGGTCAAAAATCTGCTGTATTGGATTTGGGATGTGGAACAGGTATACCCTTTGGAAAATATATTTCAGACAGAGGTCATAAATTGACAGGGATAGATTTTTCGAAAAATATGATAGATAAAGCTAAATTAAATGTTCCTAAAGGTAAATTCAAATTCCAGACAATGAATGATATTACCGAAATTGATTTTTATAATGGAATAATTGCTTCTTACTCTCTTCAATTACTTTCCCCTGATACTTTTAAAGATGTGATAGCCAAATGCAGTACCGCCATGAAAAAAGAGGGACTTATGTATGTTTCATTAAACGAACCTACAGAAAGAGAAAGTGATTATGTTTTTTTCATGGGAGAAAATATGTTTTTTAAGGATTACTCTGAAAAGAATCTTGTTAATATTTTTAGAGAGTTTGGCATGGAAAAAACAGATATTTTCAGATCTGTAGAAGATTCAGAAACATTTGGGAAAGAACATATGGTTGAGATTATTTTCAAAAAAACCGGCCCATCATAAGGCCGGTTATATTCACAGGATTATTAAAGTTAGAGACGCAATAAATTGCGCCAATACAAATCTACAGTACTCTTTTTGCATCCTGAATAAGAAGATCCATAAGTTTTTCTGATGGGTTTTTAACTTTTGCAAGAAAAATCATTGCTGCAATAATGTAAGGTTTATAACTTGCTTCCTTGTACATAGGAACTCTGTATCTGTCAAAAACAGATGCTACAACTTCACCCTGTTTACAACTTACACCAGAAATATCTGCAGGCAGGCAGTGCATATAGAGAGCCTTTCCATTTTTAGTGGTAGCCATAAGTTCTTCTGTGGTTTCCCAGTCCTTATGTTTTGCATTTTGAGCAAGAAGGTCTTTCTCCAAAGCTGCAATACCTGCATCATCACCATCAGCATAAAGATTAGTTCTTTTTTCCATGGCTGCGAATGGAGCCCAGCTTTTTGGATATACAATATCAGCATCTTTAAATGCTTCTGCCATACTGTGGGATTTAACAAACTTTCCACCAGAACGTGCAGCATTCTGTCTTGCTACTTCTTCAACTTCAGGCATAATTTCATAACCTTCAGGATGAGCAAGATGAACTTCTGCACCAAACCTGGTCATAAGACCAACAATTCCCTGAGGAACTGAAAGAGGTTTACCGTAAGATGGTGAATATGCCCAGCTCATTGCAATTTTTTTACCCCTAAGGTTTTCAATTCCACCATACTGATTTATCAAATGCAGAGCATCTGACATACTCTGGGTAGGGTGATCAATATCACACTGAAGGTTAACCAATGTTGGTCGCTGTTCAAGTACACCATCTCTGTAACCTGCTTCTACAGATTCTGCAACTTCCTGCATGTATGTATGACCTTTTCCGATATACATATCATCTCGGATACCAATAACATCTGCCATAAAAGAGATCATATTTGCAGTTTCCCGAACAGTTTCACCATGGGCAATCTGGGACTTGCCTTCATCGAGAACCTGTTCTTCAAGACCCAGTAAGTTACATGCGCTTGCATAACTGAATCTTGTTCTGGTTGAAGCATCACGAAAAAGTGAAATTCCTAGACCACTGTCAAAGATTCGTGTGGAGATGTTTCTTTCTCTCATTGCTCTTAGTGCATCTGCAACTGCAAATGTTCCTTTAAGTTCATCAAGGGTTTTTTCCCAGGTCAGGAAAAAGTCGTTATTGTACATGTCTTTTGTGTTCAATCTACCGAGAGATCTGATCATCTCTTCAATTCTAATTTTATCCATATTTTTCTCCTTATATGTGGGGGCACGGCGCGCCGTACCCTTACCTCTTTGTTTTCAGGCACAAGGCCTGGCATATATTTGACGCGATAAATCGCGTAGTACAGACGCCCTATAGGGCGTCTCTACAATCGTTATTATTAGATCTTTCCCAATTTCTTTAAAATCTTTTCTGGTGTTATGGGCCAGGATCTCATCCAGATACCTGCTGCATCGTGTATTGCATTGGCAATTACCGGAGCAGCACCATTTGTTGCAATTTCTGAAATAGATTTTGCACCATAAGGTCCAAATGGATCATCTGTATAGATTAATTTTGCCTGAAAATCTTCAGGTACATCACCAATCATAGGGACACCATAACTTCGAAGATCTGTATTTACTGCATGACCATCACTATCATAAACCAGTCCCTCATAAAGAGTATGTCCAATAGATTTTAATACACCACCAAATATCTGCCCCTGGGCAAGTTCCGGATTTATCGGCATTCCTGCATCCTGTAATGCATAGTATTTTTGTACTTTTATTGCACCGGTTCTTGTATTAACAGCAACCTGAGCAAAGTGTGCACCATAAGGAAATGCTGCATCATCAGTTGTAAAATGTCCATTACCAATCAACTGTCCCTGACCTTCTCCAGCCTGGGTGTGCCATGCAAGTTTGGC
>DAOVSY010000347.1 GCA_030633365.1 Spirochaetaceae bacterium
GTTACCGGTTGCGAATATGCAATTATAGATAAAGTTTCAAGTGCTGCCTTTGACAACTGATTTTCGTTTTTTCTACCATAGGTATCTTTTAAATAATCCCATAATTCAATTTTTGGAATAAGATGAAATCCTTCTCCAACATCGGAAATTTCCAATCCTCTGTTTTCAGACAAATAGATTTCTTTCAACTGTTCCAAAGATTCTTTAACTATACTAACAGATAAATTAGTTACTTTAGCAAGGTATTTTATATCTACAGGATCATTCTCCAGGAACAGTACTGCTTCTAATAATGCTACTTCCTTTTCCAGTTTCATTCTCCTTTTTCGCTTCTGCTTTTTATTTTTATATCACCAAATAGTTTATTTTGTAAAATAATTATATTTCTTGCTTTGACAGATTCTAAAATTGCAAGAAAAGCACATATTATATCCATACTTGAGTTTTCTTTTACAATCAGGTCCATAAAATAGAATTCACCTCTTGATTCCAATAATTCATTTATAAGACTTAACTTCTCATTAACGGAAACTTCTTCATATAAATCTATAATACGTTCAGTACTTAGAGAAGATACTATAGTAGAAAAAGTGCTTAATAGGTCCCATACATCAATTTTTTCCCAAAGTTCATCATCTTCCGGAAAAGGAAGAACTGACTGTTTTTTATTTCTTTCTATATGCCACTCAGATTCTTCTTCCTTTACAGCCATTAGTTCTGAAAATTTCTTATACTTTTGATATTCAATTAATCTGTCAACTAATTCCTGTCTTGGATCTTCCAGTTCATCATCAAAACTGATTTCGACTGGTAAAAGCATTCTTGATTTTATTAAAAGCAGGGTTGCTGCCAGTAAAAAAAAATCTGTAAGGTCATCAAGATTATTTTTAGTAGCAAGTTTAAGAAAAGAAAGATATTGCTCAGTTATCTGAGCAATAGGGATATCATATATATTTACTTCTGATTTTCTAATTAAAAAAAGTAATAAATCCAGAGGTCCTTCAAAATCATCAAGAATAAATTTACTTTTATCATAAGTTCTAGTACTCGTATCCATTTTGAAAATATACCTTAATTCTTACTGTTAAATCAATATACAATAAATTTTAGAACAACCCTTTTTCTGCAGTATTACTATCTTTTTTTGTATTAACTGCTGTTTCTTCTTTAATTTTCTTATCATTAACAACAGGAAATAATAGAGCCCTCACCTGTTTTTCAATATCGGCAGTAATATCCGGATTATTTTCAAGGTATAACTTTGCATTTTCCCTACCTTGTCCAATTCTTTCTTCTCCATAAGAATACCAGCTGCCGCTTTTAGAAATAATTTCAAACTGAAGGGCACCATCAAGTAAACTTGCCAAAGCACTAATACCCTTACCAAATATAATTTCAAGCTCAACTTTTCTAAAAGGAGGAGCAACTTTGTTTTTAACTATTTTTACCCTTACTTTGTTTCCAATAGCATCCTCTGTGCCTTTAGACATTGTTTCTATTCGTCTGACTTCCAGTCTAATAGATGAATAAAATTTAAGAGCCTTTCCTCCTGTTGTTGTTTCAGGATTACCAAACATTACACCTATTTTCATTCTTATCTGATTTATAAAAATAAGGCAGGTTCCGGATTTGGATATAATTGCAGTAAGTTTACGCAATGCCTGGCTCATTAAACGAGCCTGAAGTCCCATATGAGAATCTCCCATATCTCCTTCAATTTCTGCCTGAGGTGTTAATGCAGCAACAGAGTCAACAACAATGATATCCACTGCACCCGACCTAATTAAAGATTCAGTAATTTCCAGAGCCTGTTCCCCGGTATCCGGCTGAGAGACCCATAAATCATCAGTATTAACACCTAAATTTTTTGCATAAATAGGATCCAGTGCATGCTCTGCATCTATAAAAGCAGCTATTCCGCCTTTTTTCTGGCATTCTGCAATTGCATGAAGAGCCAAAGTTGTTTTACCAGAAGATTCAGGTCCATATACTTCAATGATTCTACCTTTTGGGTAACCACCTATTCCTAGCGCTGCATCTAATAAAATGGAACCTGAAGGTATAGTCTCAATTGAGAGATCTTTTGTAGATTGCCCTAACTGCATTAGAGACCCTTTTCCAAACTGTTTATCAATCTGCAGCCTTGCAGCTTCGAGAGCTTTTTCTTTATCAGGATTTACCGGTGCTTGAACAAATGCTTTTTTTGCCATATCTTCTCCGTAATATTATTGGATAATAGTTAGTATTGTTTATAATTGGATTTTACTTCAGTGTATAGTAAATATATTCAAATAAATTGAAAAAAATTAGAATATTTTCCTTGAATCAAGCAAAATAGTTACTGGACCATCATTTATATACAAAACTTCCATCTCTTCCTGAAATTTTCCGCTCTGAACAGTTAAGCCAGTTTCCTTTAATTTATGTATACATTTTAAATAAAAATCTTTTGCAATAACAGGGTTTTCCGCATTGTTATAAGATGGTCGGTTTCCTTTTCTTGTGTCTGCACAAATGGTAAATTGAGAAATAAGCATAATCGAACCATTAATATCCCTTACAGATAAATTCATTAAACCTTTTTCATCTTTAAATATTCTAAGATTAGTAAGTTTTTTTATTAAATAATCAAGATCTTTTTCAGTATCCCCTTTTTCAATACCAAGATAGGCCAAAAGTCCCGATTTAATATCTCCAACAGTTTCGGAATGTACCTTTACGCTACAATCTTTTACTCTCTGTACTACAAGACGCACTATATTATTACCTCATTAATCACTGATACTGATGAACAGAAACCGCTTCAATAATATAACCATTTTCTGTTTCTACAATCTTTCCAAGAACTTCTATAGGAAAATTAGAGTCTATTCTCGCTCCAAAATCAAGAGTAACCTGTATAATTCCTTCCAGAATTTTTTTCTCATCATATCCAACAAGAAAATCAAACTTAATTAAATTTTCTGTCAATATATAATTACTTAGCCTGCCCTTCCAGTGTACATAACAGTTATTATATAGTTTAGATTCTGTAATAAACTCCTGGTAGGTAAAGTTTGTTTTTAAAGTTGTAAACCCTGGTACAGAAATATAAGAAATTAAAAATTCTGCTTTTTGCTTTGTAGCACTGTCTGCATTGGATAAAAGAAGTCTATTTATTTCCCGCATTGCAAGATTGTCCTGGTAATTGTCAAAATATTTCCGTATAGTTTCAAATAATTTTCTTATTTGTTTATCTGTAAAGGTGTAATTGCTATCTAATTTATTATCTGTCAGAGAACCGAAATTATTTAATTCTACTGCGGAAATTTCCGGACGTTTAATTTCAGTTTTAATAAAAATATTAAAAATAAAAAATATAACTCCAGCACTAAAAAATATTATAATAAAAGTAATAATTAAACTCTTTATAATTGGTTTAGCAGATTTACGACCAGGTAAAAGGTTCAAAAACTTACCTGAATCTAGATATTCTATAAAATCTTCCTGTTTTGTGTACTTTTTTAATGTTTCAAGACCTCTTTTAGCAAGTTTGTTATTTGGATCAAGATCCAGTATTTGAAACCATTGTTGTATTGCTTCAGAACTCTCCTGACGTTTTAAATGAACAAGAGCTAATCCTGCCATAGTATTAATATCATCGGGTTTAAGAGTAATTGCTCTTTGGAGATAGGAATAACCTCCACAAAAACCTGAAGTATTTAAACATGATATTCCGAGATAATAATAAA
>DAOVSY010000425.1 GCA_030633365.1 Spirochaetaceae bacterium
GGTATGAGCTGCTCTATACCCCTCATATTGGGAAAGCCTGGTTATGGGAAACTTCCGGTCATCTTGGTTTTTATAATGAGAGTATGTACAGCCCTATGGTAGTCGATGAAAACGATTATTATATGAAACCTATGAACTGTCCTTTTCATATTATGATATATAAAACAGATATCAGATCATACAGAGAATTACCTTTAAGATGGGCAGAATTGGGTACAGTCTATCGATATGAAAAATCCGGAGCTCTTCATGGACTTTTACGTGTAAGAGGGTTTACTCAGGATGATGCTCATATTATCTGTACACCGGATCAGGTAGAGGATGAAATCCTTGAAGTATTAAGATTCTCACTTGATATGTGGAAAGCTTTTGGGTTTACTGATATTAAGGCTTATCTTTCTACCAGGCCCGAAAAAAGTGTTGGTGAACAGGAAAACTGGGATACCGCTACAGAATCTCTTAAAAAAGCAATAAAAGCCGAGGGTCTTGAATATGAGATGGATGAAGGAGGAGGTGCCTTCTACGGTCCTAAAATAGATCTTAAAATTAAGGATGCAATTGGTCGTGAATGGCAGATGACAACCGTTCAGTTTGATTTTAACCTGCCTGAACGATTTGATATGACTTTTGTTGATAATGATGGAAAGGAAAAACGTCCATATATGATACATAGAGCACTCCTGGGATCTATTGAACGGTTCTTTGGTGTTCTAATTGAACATTATGCAGGAGCATTTCCTGTCTGGCTCTCTCCTGTACAGGTACGGATAATTCCTGTTGCTGAAGCATTTAATGATTTTGGTGATAAAGTTCTTAAGAGTTTGAAGCTTAGCGGTATAAGAGCAGAAATAGATAAGTCTGACAGCAGAATGAATGCAAAAATTAGAAATGCACAGAAAGAAAAAATTCCTTATATGATTATTATTGGAGAAAAAGAGCTGGAGTCTGATTCTGTTTCTTTAAGATTAAGAACAGGCGAACAGATAAATGGTATTCCTGTTGAAAAATTTATTAGTGATACACTTGAAAAGATTGCCAATAAGGAACTCATTTGATATCAAATTTTTACACATGGATTTTCCCTGCAGCTTTATTTGCAGCTGCAGGGTTAAGTAATCTTAGTTCAAGTGTAAAAGGGAAACGAAACCCTTCAAGAGCGCATAGTAACAGGGTTGTATGGTTTTCTCTGAATATTTCCATTGCTTTATGTTTTCTAACAGGGTCTGTTTTTTTTGTTAACTGGTCGCAAATTGACTGGTCTGTTACCTATCTTTATTTTTCCTTAGCAGTTTTAATAATTTTTTACCTTGGATTTATTTTTAAATATATTATTGGTCTTTTTATCATTTTTATATTTGCATTTATAGTTCTTTTTTTTAATATATATTTGCAAAACTGGAAAGAAATTCCTCCTGGAGGAATAATTAGTACATTTAGAATATTATCCAGTGATCAAGATGGGCTAAAAGCAGAAATTTCCGGATTAGGAGCTTCTCCACTTTTTATAGAGGGAGAAGGTTCTTTTATTACTATAAATTATAATGTGTTGGAACTCGATAAAGTGATATTTTTTATTAATTCTGATATCTATTACAGAGAAATGTATTCTCTTTCAAAAACTGGCTTTTCTGAATCAATTGTTAATTTACTTGCCAGGAAGTCTTTTTTAGTATCACAGAATACTTATAGTATTAATATAGAAGATAATGCTCTGCTGTATGAGTACAGTATTATTCTGGATAGAGATCGGAAAAAAATCTATATAGAAAATTGATTCTATAAAGGTATCTGCCGAAGGGTAGATGTATATGACTATCACTTTTTATAAACAAACATCAGCAAGTTCTCTGTATTATACTATGCACGATCGTCAGGCTCACTTGTTTTCTCCATATACATTTACTTCAGTTTGGGGTACCGTATTGGAATCGGGAAGAGAAAAGGTTTTTACCTTTGATACCCGTCAGGATATGGAAAAAAAATTGCGCTTTCTTATGAAAAAAAGGATTTCCTCTGGTTATAAGGTGCTCTACAGCTTTTCACGAAATGACATTTATACCGAAATTTTTAATTCTATCAAGGATCAGCAGGCAGGATAAGCACAGGAGCTTAAAATGAACTTACCAAATAAAATTACAATTGCACGAATAATATTGGCACCTTTATTTTATATCAGTTATTTTTTACCAGTCTGGACAGGTATGTTTCATGGTCTATCCAGTATTTTAATATTAAGTATCTTTGTAGGAATAGAACTTTCTGATTTTCTTGATGGTTATATAGCCCGAAAGTATAATCTGGTTTCTGATTTGGGTAAGGTTCTTGATCCTTTTGCAGATGTTCTAAGTAGAATTACCTATTTTTTATGTTTTGCTTTTACAGGTTTAATGCCCCTGTGGATTTTTCTAATTATTATCTACAGAGAATTGGGGATTACATTTTTACGAATGATGATGATGGGAAGAGGTATTGTTGTCGCGGCATCTCTTTGGGGAAAGCTTAAAGCAATAACTTATGCAATTTCAGGGATTCTTGGTGTATTGTATGTTAGTTTTGAAAGACTCGAGGTGTTTACAGCTATTTTAAGACCTTTAAGGGCTAGTGTCCTTATAGTCTTTTATCTTTCTGCTTTTGCAGCACTCGCCTCATTTTTGGCATATTTGAAAGGGTCAAAAAAATAGAGAAAATAAAAAACAACTCTATTGACATTAACTGGTGTTTCGAGTACTTTACTCGAGGCTTCAGTTGGGGTGTTTAACACTTCTCAAATCTTAGAAAAAACAACGAATGTACTGACGTACGAAGCTTGTTTGATCTTCTGATTTAGTCATTGAATACTTTGGAATGTTTCTTACTTATAAGCACTTTGTTGCTTGACATAAAGTAAGATATTTTGATATAAATACGGACGCTGTTAACGGCAGGCAAGTTGCCTGGCATTAAACAGGAGTCATGGTCTTTAAAAGAAGAAACAGGGAAGGGAAGGAAAATAGAAAGATAGCCAGCTGACGAGAGTCAGCAAGTTCGTAAGAA
>DAOVSY010000564.1 GCA_030633365.1 Spirochaetaceae bacterium
AAAATATCTGATACTGAAAAATTTATCACAAAGTTTTCCAGAGTCTATACTCCTTTAGTCGTTGCATTAGCTGCACTGGTAATTTTAATACCAATTATTCTTAAATTGTCTGGTTTTGCATATTTTGATAACAGTTTTAGTAATTATTTTTATAACGGATTGATTTTTCTTGTAATATCCTGCCCTTGTGCTCTTGTTCTCTCTGTACCTCTAACCTATTTTGCAGGAATCGGAAAAGCGGCAAACAAGGGTATTTTAATTAAAGGATCGTCCTATCTGGAACAGATAAGAAAATCTGATACGTTTATATTTGATAAAACCGGCACTATTACAGAAGGCAAGTTTACAATAAATAATATTATTCTACATCCGGAATTGGAAATGGATATTGATGAAGTATATTTACTTAAAATGATTGCTGAACTGGAAAATTACTCTACCCATCCAATTGCAAATGCATTTGCAGATGTTGAAACGACTGGGATCAAAGCGGATGACATAAAAGAAATGCCAGGCAAGGGACTTACTGGAACTGTAAACGGCAGATTTATTGCTGTAGGGAATAAGCGTTTAGTAGATGACTACAATCTGGAGCTTTCGGATTTTACCACAACAAAAGAAGGAGTTAATCTCTTTGTTATTATTGATAATAAAGCTGCTGCAACAATCTCTATACAGGACAAATTGAAACAGGATGCTTTAGAGACATTTCAGTATCTTCATAATAAAGGATTAAAAACCGTCATCCTGTCTGGGGATTCAAAGGATAATGTAGTTTCTGCTGCAGATCAACTGGAAATTTCTGAATACTACAGTGCTCTCCTTCCGGAACAAAAGATTGAAAAAATGAAGAGTTACAACTCATTGGATAATACAGTTACTGCTATAGGTGATGGTATTAATGATGCACCATTACTTGCAGCTTCCGATATAGGAATTGCAATGGGAAGTACTGGTGCGGCTCTTTCTGTTGAAATGGCAGATATAATATTCCTGGGAAGCAAACTTGAAAGACTTCCAACACTGCTCAAGATAGCTAATAAAACCCACAGGGTTGTGCTTGAAAATATAATATTTATTATGACTGTAAAAATTGCAATAATGACTGCTGGTGCTTTTGGATATGCTACTCTATGGGAAGCAGTTATTGCAGATGTGGGGGTTGCGCTGGTTACTGTTTTGAACTCTCTTAAGATATTTAGAGGTAAATAGTATAAATGAAGAGATATAAACTGATTAGCTGCAGCATTTTTATAAGAGAAATTTCCGGTTTGCTCTACAACAATTCCAATTCTATTTATCCGGTTTTTTTGGATCTTGGTGCACATAATGAACCTGAAAAATTAAAAATTATAATTCAGGAAGAAATCGATAAAACAAAAAGTGATGATTTTGATGCTATTCTTCTGGCATACGGGCTTTGTGGTAATTCTCTGGTTGGAATTCGATCAGATAATTTACCTTTGGTTCTTCCAAAAGCCCATGATTGCTGTACAATTTTATTAGGCAGCAGAAATACTTTCAAAATACATTTCGGTGATAATTTGAGTGCCTCATGGAGCTGTAATGGTTACATGGAGAGCAATGAGTCTCATTTTCATGCAAGTGATGAAGGAAAAATATTTGGCCTCGATAAAACTTATGAAGAACTTGTAGAGGAATATGGAAAGGAGAATGCTGATTATTTGATTAAAGAAGTGGCTGGAGATAAAAACCATGGACCTCTTTTTTATATAGATCTCCCGGAAACTTCCATTAAAGAAAATATTACAAATTTTTTATCGGCAGCAGAAAAAAGAAAACAGGAACACATCATGCTGAAAGGTGATATCTCCCTATTGAAAGGCCTCCTTGAAGGTAACTGGAATGAGGATTTTCTTATTATTCCACCTGGATCATATATTGAACCTTCATATAATGAGGATGTAGTAAGAATATCCAAATGAATAGAAACAA
>DAOVSY010000468.1 GCA_030633365.1 Spirochaetaceae bacterium
AGGAACTGAAGTAAAAATGGAGCTTTCCCTGAAATTTGAGGAGACTGATACTCCCCGGCATGGAGGCAGTGCTGAGGTATCTTTTAGATATCAGGATAAAGACTACAGCTTTGAATACTTTGCTCCCCATGGAAAGGACATTGATTTTTCTGAAGAAATTGGATTAATCCGTCTGGATATTGGTCTTGAATGTAATTCTTCATACAAGTATGAACTGGATTACAGTATCTGGAGAACAGATGTCTGGCAGGGAATGCATAGGGAATAATTTAATGTAAATAACAAACTGTTATAATTTTTCATTTTCTGTATATTGAAATTGAACAGCTGCTAACTAAAATAACTTAAAGAAATCTAAGTGTATTATAGAAGGCAGGAGTAATGTTAAACGCAAACGGAAATATCATACAAATACATATTAAAATAAGAAGATCAGTATTATTTTTACTTTTTATTATGGTTCCTCTAAGTATGTATGGACAGGTTAATCTAACAAATCCCGGAATTCCAGAAAAAGAGACAATTATATATACCCAGGAAACTGAAGGTAAACTTGAAACAGTTAAATCAATTACGGAATATAAAAGTAGTGATAATAAATCATGGCTGGAATATAGATTTTATTCCACTGCAAGAGATGTGCTTTTAAAACTTGATGACAATAATCTTAATGCCTTTTATTCTGAAGTATGGGACAGGATAGATAATAGTTCGTTTCATACAATAATAGAGGTTCTTGAAAATAAAAAACAGGCTGGTAAAGATGAAGTCCTTGTTTCTGATATGGATGGATTTATTGTAGGCCTAAGAGGATTTTCCTGGAAGAAAAATGCAAGTGCAAAAATTGTTTTTATGAATAGATCAGGTGGTTTTTCTCCTGAGCTTAAAATAAAAGGTAAAGAAACTCTTAACATAAATGGAAAATTTTATGAGTGTTGGAAAGCTCAAGTTGGAATGAAAGGAGTTCTTGGAGCTGTATTCCCAAAATCCTATTTTTGGTATTCTGTCGACTCTCCTCATTATCTGGTTCGTTCAGAAGTTGCCGGATTGCCAGGCAGCCCAAAAGTTGTACTGGAAATTCAATCTTATAGAGCAAATTAGTTTTGATATGAAGTTTACTCTAAAAAAAATTATATTTTTAGTACTATTTGTATTTTCGGGAGTATACACATATTCCAATGAAACAGATAAAGTTATTGGAAGTCTAACAATATCAGGATTGAAGAGGACAAGGGAATCTGTAATATATAATCTGCTTGATGTTGAAGAAGGAGATAAAATCTCTTTATTTGATGAAGATTTAATTAAACAGGAAATTTTAAAAACAGGTATTTTAAGACCTGGAGAAATAACCTACAGCGAGTATGAAAATTATATAGATATTAATATTGAAATAAAAGAAAAGTGGACTTTGATACCAATTCCTATAGTGTCAATATCGGGTGAAAACCAATACTATGGTTTTGTTCTTCTTGAACAAAACTTTTTAGGGTTAAGAAAACTACTTTTTGTTCAATCCGGTTACTCAACATTAGCTGGGTTTACAGGGGGTCTTATTTATAGGGATATGGATATACTTCCTGGTGATTTGTATTTACTTACAGGTGGATTTCTAAGTAATGACAGTGATGATTCTTATATTCATACATCGGGGTTTCTTGGTACTGGAAAAGAGTTTACAAAGATAAAATTGCAATCTCTATTTAATTATGATCATTTTCTTTTTGGCAATTCAGAACAGAATCAATTTATAAGTAATCCTTTTAATTTTTCCTATAACGATCTTTTCTATACCTCTGCAATTCAGACTGGAACTAAGTTCTCATTAACCATGACTCCAGGATGGGATATTGAAGAATCCTCAATGTTTTTTAAACTAAACAGCAGCATAAGTTACAGTAAAGAAATATTTAAAAATTTATATCTGGCAGGTCGTTTAAGCTCTCAACACCTGGATTCACCAACACTTTTAGAGGAATATTGGGGAGGCTCAGATAATTCCAGGACTCTTGTCCCTGTTCTAACTGATCAGTATACAGGGGGATCTGTGTTATTGGAATATGCCTTTCTTGATTTTGGAGCTGCTGTTATCTCTTCAATGGTTCAGTATGAATTGGGAGGATATCAGCATGATAGTGAAAATTGGAATGTATATACAGGTCCAGGAGCAGGTCTAAGGCTCTACCTGAAAAAGATTGCTATGCCGGCAATAGGTTTTGATGTTGCTTATAATACAATTGAAAATGATTTTCTTTTCACTTTAACTATGGGAATGAAGAGATAATTAAATAACAATCTGTTATATTTCTTTATTTCCTGTATATGGTATTCACTTTGCATTCGGTATATCTTCATTATAAGAATAGTATTCAAATAGGCTGGTCGGAACTTCGTCCCTGCTCGCCTATGCAACCAAAGGAGGAATTACATGACAGTAATTTCATTAAAAGATGTACATAAAAAGTATGCACTGGGAAAAACAGAGGTCCTTGCAGTAAATGGAGTGTCCTTTGATATAGAATCCGGGGACTTTATTTCAATTGCCGGACCTTCAGGATCAGGTAAATCAACAATTCTAAATATGATTGGATGTATAGATACACCTACAGAGGGAATTGTTACCATAAATGATACAAATACAAGTGATCTTAAGGATAAAGAGATAACTAATCTAAGACATGATGTCCTGGGATTTATTTAACAG
>DAOVSY010000128.1 GCA_030633365.1 Spirochaetaceae bacterium
TCGCCTCTGTATCTAAATTTGTGGAAATCATAGAACAAATGTTAGTCGATTATTATCGTGGAATTATTCAATACTTGGTAAAATGGGAAAAACCAGCACCTAAAATTAAGGAGAACTCAGTTCCACAAGTAGAACAAGTTCAAAAAACTGAAGAAATTTTAATAGATGAATAGAAATTACCTGTTTTACAGGTTAATTAATGCATTTTAAAGCACTTTGGAAATAGCACCTCCGTCCCCATTTTTCATAGTTTATGAAACCTCTTTGAATATGAAGAGACATCAAACAGCTTGGCTACTCTCTTTTATCAGAATGAATTTAGATCACGATGATATATAATGATAAAATCTACCACATATTACTTGTTTTGTGGTCGATCTTAAAGCTTAGTGTTTTTGTGACAAAATTTTAAGAGATAGTACCTCCGTCCCCATTTTCAAAATATTATGCATGCTCTTCCGGTTTTATCCCTGATGCTGTAGATTTTACCTGTAATTTAATATTTTTAACCTGTTACTTCTGTACCATATCTGGATTTGATAAAGCAATTATAAATGAACATATAAACTTTACGGATAAAACCAATTTGCATCGATAGAGTATTTTACACAAAGTCGTTCAATATGTGAACGGTTCAATTTCCTCTTACCATTAAGGATTTCATTGATCACTGTCCTGGAAGCCACATCTGTCATATCAGTTTGCTTATGGTTATTCTTTTCCATAAGCCATCTCATCATTTCCTCAGGAGATACTGCAGAGAATTTATAGTTGTCATCCTCATAGGCTTCGATTGCACTTATAAGAATATCCAGTACGGAATGGAGGAAATCATCACCAGCTTCCACTCTCTCAGCAATCTCACGGGATTCTTCAATTATCTCATGAAGGTGTGTATCATCCTGAATCTGTAGAGCATTTGCAAACTCGACTACTTCTTTAGTTAAAGTCATTATCTCCCTCCTACATTGTTATTATTGCAGGGTTTAAATACATGAAATCGGCATGGATATTATTAGTTGAAACTTTATATAAGTATTGATTCTCTTCAATTATTAAGGTTAAACGTTCTTCTGCTATATCTTTTTTAAACAGAATTTCATCTACAAGGAAAATACCGGTACTGTCCAGATTTTTAAGAATAAGGCCATATTCTTCAACAGGGTGTTTGTCTGTCGAGAGGGAACGTCCATCTATGGTAAATACAGGGTTTCCATTAAAAAATAAAAAACCTTCATCATTGGAATCATAAAAACCACGGTCAGTCTGAATAGTTGATTCAATACTCTTATCCGGAACTGCCAAAACGGTAATGCCGCAACGAACAAGCTGAAATGTTGATAAAGTAAATCCTCCTGGAATAGAGAGAGAGATCGATGTTCCCTCTCCCTTACTAGTGTTTATTTCCAGTCCACCATTTTCAAACTGTATAATTTTTTGGTTTACAATATCCAGACCAATTCCCCGACCGGAAATTGTATCGGCATTATCCCTGGTGCTAATTCCGGGATGTGTTAAAATTGAAAGAAGATCCAGTTCCTGTTCTCCATCCTTTACTAATCCTTTAAATTCTGCAATTTCACGAATTCGGTCTGTATCAATTCCTTTTCCATCATCAGAAACAGTAATATTTAACTTATCTTCCACTCTGTCTGCTTTAATTTTTATAGTACCAAAACTTGTTTTCCCCATAGATGTTCTTATCTCAGGACTCTCAAGCCCATGATCCACTGAATTTCGAATTAAGTGAAGAATAATATCAGAAATTATCTCTCCAGCTCTACGCTCTACCTTAATATTACAGCCGGAAAGCTCCAAAACAGCTTCTTTACCAAGTTCTTTTGCCAGATCCCTGATATATCTTCCCATTGTACTAAAGGAATCCTCCAGGGTGATCATACTAATATCTTTTACAATTTGTTCCAAACCAGTTGATAAATCAGACAAACTGTCTATCTGCAAATTTAATTTTTCATCTACCCTTTGACCTGTTGAATTTATCATTCTTTTAAGTCTATAGATCTGTATTTTAAGTTCATCCACGTAGTTGGTAAACTGATCAAATCTGTTAATTGATATTTTTACAGGTAAATCATTTGAATCAGAAATATTTATCTTTTGCGTCAAATCTGTTTCATCCAAAAATGATTCATACAGTAATGGTACAAGTTTAATACTTTCAATCTGATCGATATTAACTAAATCATAAATCTCACTTTCTTTAATACTGCATGTAAAATAAATGCTCATTTTTCCATAAAGATTATCATCACCCTCTCCAAAAGAGGGGATAGTACGAATAACATTTACTTTTTGTTCAAGATTGCTTATTAAAAGATATGCTTTTGGATATTTTAAAGGAGCAGAGTCTTCCAGTTCAAAAATTAATCTGTAAAATTTCTCCCCCCTTTCTTTAGATTCTATTAGCATTAATTTTTCAAATTCTGATAATAAAGGAGTTCCTTCAAGTAAAATCCCTCTGGAGGCTGTATCCTCTGATAAACTATTCCCAGCAGTGTTTCCTTTATCCAGTTTAAGAAAATCAAGAATCTCTTTAATACGATCAAGAGAGAGTAATAATTCATCAATTTTTTTTGAATCTATAAGTTCTTCAGAATTTCTAAATCGATCAAATACCGTTTCCATACTATGTGTAATATCAATTATATCTTTTTGTTTAAGAAAAGATGCTTCAGATTTTAAACTGTGAGCATTCCTAAAAGCATTATTTAATAAATCTTTATCTTCCGGATGGGTTTCCAATTTTAAAAGGATTTTACTTAGTTCCGAGGTAAAACTTTCTCCGTCCCTCAAAAAAGTATTAAAAAGTTTGTTTTTATCCATTAATTATCTACCTTCAACCAAAGAAATAATAAGTTCAACTTCTCCTACTGTTAACCCTACACGGGTAGCAATTACAGGGCTTGTAAAACCATTATTATGAAGTTCTATTATTATATCTTTATTATTTGTTTCAACCGTCTGTTTGGACAAGTCTTGTTTATGCTCCTGAGAAAAAGCATTATCAGAAGTATTATTGGCTCCATTTACAAGTCCAAGCTGATTATATGTTACAGGTTCTGATTTAATTTTTTCAGATTCAGTTCCAAGAATCTTAATCCTTTTGTCTGCACCATGTAATAAACTTGTTAATGCTTTTATTTTTTCTTCAAGAATATTAATATTCCTATCAGCAGTTTGATTAAGTTCAAGAACCAAATCATTCACTTCACTTTCCAGTTCCAATATTACATTTGATTTTTGTAGTTTTCTAATTCTACTGAAAAGTATCACTATAGAAACCATAATTAGTATAAAAAGTAGAATAGAAACTAATATGAACATATATTGCATTTTATCAACCTGATATATCTATATTTTTTCCAAGATCCGGATCTGTAAAAACACTTACATTCTTTTTTTCTTCTTCTGGGTTTTCTTTTTCATTTCCGGATTCACCAGAGGATTCTTCCTGGCTATTATTACCATGATCATCCTGGATTTTTTGATTATCCTCATCAGTCTTTGCAGATTTATTTACACTTTCATCCTGATGCTTCATCTCTTTTATTAGTTCATTTGCATGTGCAGCCTGTTGAGCAGCCTGACCTTCTTTAAGTGCGGCCTGTTCCTTTCCTACCTGATTAATATGAGCAAATAATGTTTGTAGATCAAGTGGTTGAATAGGCATTATTTCTTTTTAGAATAATCCTCCTCAAGCTCAACATACTTTGTAATTTTTACAAGACCATTTTCATTAATAAATGTAACAGCTTTAAATTCGTTTTTAACTTCCAAAAATGCATCCTTAATATGGATTTTCACACCAGGGAAAACCTTAAATGAAGACGAAATATGACCAGTCACAGATAAAGAAGAAAGATGATTCTCTATCCCCTCTATCTCTTCATTTAAAACAGATAAATTATTTTCAGTTTCTGATTTTTTTTCTAACAGTTCATTAAAATATGCCTTTTTTTCATCACTTAGTTTTTTCTTAAGTTTTGTAAGATTTTGAATAGTATTTAGATCCAGAACAATTCCATCCAATACTTTTACAATTTCTTCCTTTTCTTCGTTTAGTTCAACTAACCTTTTCTTACTTTTTGGATCAAATCCAACTTCAAGTACAGTATCGGAACCGGCGACTGACCCCAATGACTTTGCATGGATATCTTCTGCAGCTCTTAATACACCACCAACTATTGTTGCACGTTTCCCCTGGCAAATAATTTTTTTATTTGCTTCAACTTTACAATTTATTATACCGTCACTGGCTAAAACTATTTCACCAGCCTCTATATTTGCATTCTCAAGAAATTTTGACCATACTCCCTTACCTGCTCTAACAAAACCACCATTTTTTCCACTTATACCCTGATGAACAATAATGTCACCTTCTGCATCTAATTCAGCTTTACCAACATTTCCCATGACTTCAATATTTCCTGCAGCTTTAACCTTAAATCCGTCGGCTACACTTCCTTTGACAAGAACAGTACCCAAAAATGTAACATTACCGCCTGTTTTGAGGTTAACATCCCCGGGAACCACATAAATAGGTTCTACATTAAGTTTCCCTAAAAGAGTAATTACCTGACCATTTATTGATGCAACAGCTGTAATTCCATCATCAGACAATTTGACATTTTTTCCAACTTCAAAAACAATATCTTTCCCGTCTTTAGCAGGAAGAAGTCTTCCTGTTACTGTTCTACCGGACTTTCCTTCTTCAAGTGGAACTTTTCTGGCCAGAGCCTGGCCCTCAACAACATTTTTAATAAGGTTTTGTTCTTTAAAATCAACTTTCCCATTTTTTTCTTTTAATTTTATTGTAGCTCTTGCAACATCAAAATTATAAATAATTTTTGCATCATTACCATTTATGGCCTTTGTTCCTTCAGCAATAAGAATGGATGTTTTATATTCCGGATAATTTTCCAGATTTATGATTTTCTCTTCATCTATTCCATGTATAATATTATTATTCTTAAGGAAATTTATTATATTAGAAAATTCAATATCTGCTCCACCATTTCCAGGAGGGGTTATGGTAATAAATGCCTTCATTTCGAAATCAGTTATTTCTACAGTTACAAGAGGATCTGAAGCAGGATTATAAACAAACTCACCAATTTTTATAGATGTATTATCTGAATTTTTAACAAGTTCTGATAATAGTGATTTTTCAATATCTGTTACATTACGGGAATTAAGCAAACTTAACGCTTTGCTTTCAGTAACTTTCTTTCCCTTTCCAACAGGCGGAAGTACTGTAATAAAAGCCCCATCTGCAGTTAATCGAATAATAACTTCACCATCTTTATCTTTAGGTTTTTCATCTAATCTATCAATATTAAAATCATCTTTATCTTTATCAGATTTAAATTTTACTGCCTCTACAATTGGATATGCAATTATTATACATTTGCTTTTTCCCAATCCAAAGGTACCTTTTCTACCAGGATCCCTAACCTCATACTCAAGTTTTTTAACAGATAAACCCAATTCAACAGCTGCCTGCCTGAGAGCATCATCAAGATCCTCACCTTCTACCTGTATCCATTTTCGCCTGCGATCTTCTTCGGCCTGAAGTCGCATGTAATCACGAATACTATCAATTTTTACCATAGGGTGACTCCACTTAAAAAATACCCTTTTTTATATTAGTCAGTTTTGATCTTAAGCGCATAATTGCTTTTGTATGTAGCTGGCTAATTCTGGATTCTGTAACTTCAAGTATTTTCCCAATTTCTTTAAGTGTAAGATCCTCATAATAATAAAGAACCAGAACTTTTTTTTCCTTTTCAGGGAGTTCTGTTATTGCCTGGACTATAACTCTTTTTATCTCACCCTTTTCTACTATAATGTCGGGATTTAGACTGGAAGGAGATTCTATACTATCTACAATAGAAACTTTATCATTATCATCTCCTGTATACCAAACATCATTAAGGGATAATATTGAAGTTCCGCTTATCTTCATCATAGTTTTTTGAAATTCTTTAGTAGTCATTCTCATTTCATTGGCAAGCTCCTGATCACTGGCAGCCCGACCTAATGAAGATTCAAGACGGTGAATAGTATCTTCAATTTCTCTTGTTTTCTGTCTTACAGATCTTGGGACCCAATCAATTGAACGGAGTTCATCAAATATAGCACCTCTTATTCTGGTTACAGCATAAGTTTTAAACTTAACATGTTTATCCGGGTCAAATTTCTTTATTGCATCAAAAAGGCCAAAGACACCGAATCCAACAAGATCGTCAAATTCAACATTATGAGGCATACCCATTGCAACCTTTCCGGCTACATATTTTACCAAAGGAGCATACTGCTTTACAAACATATCTCTTATTTTAGGATCTCTATTTTCTTTAAAAAGAGTCCAGAGTTCTGCTTCGGATTTATTCTGTAATAGTTCTTCTGCCATCATTATCCTTCCTGATCCTTTTTAACCATGGTTCGGACAGCCCTTGCAACAAGTTCAGGATCCTGCTCTTCACCCATTATATCTAGAGTAACAGCTCCAGCACTACTGGAATTATTACTATCTATATTCTCTGCACTTTCAAAAGAATTTGAAAACTCTCCCATATCCGGAAGTACATCAATATTCCCTGGAATCTGATCAGAATCTTCAGTTTTCTCCGATTCAACAATCTCATCCACTATTTCATTACTATTGCTGTCATCATCTACCTGAACAGTACTGTTTTCTGTATTAAGTACAGGTTCAGAATTTTCTACTTCTTCACCTATGGAAATGTCAATTACCTGTTTTTCCGGTGTGGGTTCTTCTGCATCAGTAGAAACACTCTGAACATTTTCTATATTGGAGAAATCTTCATTACTCTCTCCAGTTAATCCGGATTTCAATTCAAATAATTCAGGCAGAAATCTTCTAATTAAAATTAAAATGCCAAATCCCAAAACCCCAAATATAATAGCCCCTAAAACAGCTCTAAAAAATAAGACTCCTAAACTTACACTTCCAAATAATCCGGAAATAAAAGAGAATAAAAACGCAATAGTTCCACTAGCTGCAATTATTTTCCAATCTTTCATTATCCATTACTCCGTATATAGATTACGACAATAGCCTTAAGCCGTCAAGTTATGTTTTTAAAATGCAATTTTTATCTTCCTACAAGACGATTAAGAAATTTCTTAAGCCCCCCACCCTCTTTATACTCAACTTTTTCAAGTCGACTTACTATATGCTTAACACAAATTGAAGCCTTACTGTCAGGATCAACTATCATAAAAGGTTTTTGTTTTAAAATCGCCTGGGAAACCTGTGGATCATCATATACATAACCAAGATAATCTACTTTTAAATTTAGAAATTGACTTGCAATATTAATAACACGTTCTGATACTTTTTTCCCTTCGGTAACACTTTTGACACGATTTACAATCAGTTTAATCCCAAGATTCATATTATCAATCTCAGTTGCTATTATCTTAATAATACCATATGCATCGGTTATAGCCGTTGGTTCTGGAGTTGTAACAATTATAGCATCATCAGCAGCAGCAATAAAATCAAGAACATTACTTGATACTCCTGCACTTGTATCAATAATAATGATATCCACAGCATCCATAGATGATATTTCTTCTATAAAATGCTCTCTCTCCTCTTCAGACAAATTAGCTATCTTGGAAAAACCAGAAGCACCGGCAACTATCTGAATACCAAAATCAGTATTAATAATAATATCTTTCATCTGTTTTTTTTGCTTGATTAAATGATAAAGGTTATATTTGGGTATTATTCCCATTGCAACATTAACATTTGCAAGACCCAGATCTGCATCCATAACAAGAACTTTTTTACCAATTTGAGCATAAGCTATGGCAATATTTATAGACATATTAGTTTTTCCAACTCCGCCCTTTCCACTCGAAACTGCAATTACTCTGGTTTTAGAATTTCCACTGTTATTCTCATTTCTGGATCTCATTATTTCTCTAAGTTGTTCA
>DAOVSY010000266.1 GCA_030633365.1 Spirochaetaceae bacterium
CTTTTTTCTGATGAAGAAGATAATTCTGATGTTTTTGAAATGAAGGTTGCCATGCGGCGTTTAAAAAATACTGCTGCCGTTTTAAATGGTTTCCTGGATTACCTTACTAAAGAAGATAATATTTTCTGGATTGAACAGAAAAAGACAAGTAAGGGCGAACTGTTTTATTCTTTTTCCAATACTCCCCTGGATATTTCGGATATGATGAATAAAGCAGTATATGAACCCCTACAGACATCTGTATTTACTTCTGCAACTTTAGCAGTTCAGAAAAAGTTTAATTTTTGGAAGGGCAGAATTGGTCTGGATAGGGTTTCTGATGACAGAGCCCGGGAGTATCTTTTAAACTCTCCTTTTAATTATAGTAAGCAGGTAATGCTTGGTATTCCTGATGATGGTCCTGACCCTGGAAGCCCGGAGTTTCAGGAATTTATTTCCAGCTTTATTGTAGATGCTATAGAAATATCTGAAGGAAGTGCTCTTGTCCTTTTTACTTCCTATGGAATGCTTAATGCTACTTATAGCGAACTGGAACCATTACTTACACGTCAGGGAATAACAGTTATGAAACAGGGTAGTCTGGACCGTTCACGTTTGCTTTCCAGTTTTAATGAAGATGTATCGAGTGTTTTGTTTGCTACAGATAGTTTCTGGGAAGGGGTTGATGCTCCCGGAGACTCTCTTAAGCTTGTAATTATATGCAAACTTCCATTCAGGGTTCCAACTGATCCTATTATTAAGGCACGAATTGAGGCTATAGAAAAAAATGGTGGAAATGCTTTTATGGATTTGTCATTACCTGAAGCTGCTATGAAATTAAAACAGGGTTTTGGAAGACTCATGAGAAGGAAAACGGATCATGGAATAGTGCTTATACTGGACCCAAGAATTATTAGAAAAAGATATGGACCAATATTGATGGGAACTCTTCCTGATACTGCAAGGAGTATTGGTAGTTCTAAAAAAGTTTTGGAAGATATGGAAAACTTTTTATACAGTAGTTCTAATTTATAAAAACATAAAAAAAGGTTATCCAAAAGTCTGAACTTTAGTTCATACTTTTTAAGATAACCCTATTTTAGAATAATATACGTTTTAACTATTCAATAACAGCAAGAATATCAGCCATTCTTAACAGAAGATGATCTGTTCCATCTATGGATACTGTAGTTCCGGCATATTTGTCATACATAACTTTCTGTCCGGCTTTAACTGTGATCATATCTTTATCGTCACCTATTTCTACAACAAGGCCTGTCTGAGTTTTTTCCTGAGCAGTCTGAGGTATAAAAAGACCTCCAGCTGTTTTTTCTTCTGCTTCTTCTGTTTTAATAAGTACCCGATCACTAAGTGGTTTAATTTTCATTATTTCCCCCGAAATTATTTTTAAGAATTATATAGCCCGTAGTACAGACTTAGTATGCTATGTCTCTACTGTGGGTTCTAGGAGAATATAAACATGAAAAGTTAGATGGTCAAGGAGTAAGTACTTAATTTAATTAATAACTTGCCTTCCTTTATTTTGCTTTGTATCTTCTTTTTGTGAGGAAAGTGTATGGAAAGCTGGAAAGCTGAATTTTTTAAAGGGAAAAAATGTATAATTAGTAAAGATCTTAGAGGTGCCCTTAAACATCTTCATAGTTCAATTAAGAATTGCCCTGTCGAAAAAGAAATAGATCTTGCTGATATTTTTTTTAATTTAGGAATTACCTTTAGAAAACTAGGATTTATGGTACCTGCAGTAAGAAGCTGGGATGCTTCAAAGTGTGCAGATAAAAGAGGGCCTGGTGCATCAGTCCTGGATCGAATATTCCCAGAGAAACGTCTTTCAGAAGACAAGCAAAAATTTTATTTAATACAACTTTCAACATATTTAAGTGGTAAAAAATCCGGTAAAATTGAATCAGAACCTGAAAAAGATATGATAATTGATCTTATAGATATTTACTGGGAACAAATTATTGATTCGGGAATACTCTATGGGCAATGCCAGTCAGAAAAAATGATAATTTTTAGAGATATTGAAATAGATTTTCCATATATTGATGCAACATTTGATTCTCCTGAATCAGAAAATGACAATTCGGGTCAAATTATCCCTTTTAAAGTAAAAATTAACAGTTAATTCTATTAAATTAAAGATTACCCAAACATTAAGGGTTTTTTTGGCACATATTTTAGGGATTTTTTTTACACTGTGTTATTTTGACACAAAATTATCTATATTACTATAAAATATAATCCTGATTAAAAAATATAAATACTTAATTATATATAGTATAATGTTTTACTGGGTTGTTTGTATTGTTGGCACAGTTATTGCTTTCTATTAGTAGCAACCTGGGAGGATAAAATGACAGCAAAAAAAACAATTTATACAGATAAATCTCCATATGATGACGAAAATGTACTTTCAATTTATTTGAAAGAAATTAATAAAATAGACCTTCTAACAAGAGATGAAGAAAATGATTATGCCAGAAAAGCTGCTAATGGTGATCCTGCTTCCATTGAAAAGATAATAAAAGCCAATCTTCGTTTTGTAGTAAATGTTGCAAAAAAATATCAAAAGCAAGGGCTTCCCCTTTCTGACCTTATTAATGAAGGGAACATTGGATTAATGAATGCGATAGAAAGGTATGATGTTGATAAAGGATATCATTTTATATCATACGCCGTCTGGTGGATTCGTCAGGCCATATTAAAGGCTATCTGTGAAAAATCAAGAATGATAAGGCTCCCTTTAAACAGAGCCAACGAATTAGTACAGATTCAAAAAGCAAGTAAAGCTCTTCAGAGTGAAAAGGGAGAAGATCCCGATATTAGTGAAATTGCAAGAGCTACAAACATGAAAGATGATCATGTTATATCTTTAATGAATATTTCCAGAGATTTGATATCTCTGGAAACACCAGTGTATGCAGAAAAGGGGACAAGTCAGCTTGCTGATTTTATTGAAGATGAAGATTATAAGGCCCCGGAAGCACTGGCTATTGAAAATTCATTAAAAGCGGATATAAATTCAATTCTTGCAACACTTACTGAAAAAGAGTCTAAAATAATTCAGTATCGATTTGGACTTAATGGACATACACCTCTTTCTTTAAAGGATATTGGTGATAAATATAACCTTACAAAAGAACGTATCCGACAGATTGAGAAAAAAGCTATTAAAAGACTTCAGCATCCATCCAGAAGTCAGCATTTAAAAGCGTATACCGCTTAAAAGCGTTTATTATAGATTAGCCTGTATGTCAGTAACCTTGACATATGGGTTTTTTTTTAATATCCTAAACAAAGTAAAACTACAAAAAAATACAACAATAAAACTTTAGTAAAGAAGCAAATAAGAAAATAAAATAAGAAAAGAGAACAGTGGAGGAAGAATTATTTATGGCTAAACAAAAACTAGTCTATTTTTTTGGCGGAGGAAAAACAGAAGGCAACGCAAAAATGAAAGACCTTCTTGGTGGAAAAGGTGCAAACCTTGCAGAAATGACAAATATCGGAGTACCGGTTCCTCCTGGATTTACAATTTCAACAGAAGTTTGTAAGGCATTTAATGAGAACAATAAAAAATATCCTCCTGCACTGGATGATCAGTTACAGTCTAATTTAACAAAACTTGAAAAATTAATGGGCAAAAAACTTGGTGATGTTGATGATCCTCTGTTGGTTTCTGTAAGATCAGGTGCAGCAGTTTCAATGCCGGGTATGATGGACACTGTTCTTAATCTTGGTTTAAATGATATCTCTGTAGAGGGACTTGCAACAAAATCCGGGAACGAACGTTTTGCATGGGATGCATACAGACGTTTTATACAGATGTTTGGAAATGTAGCTATGGGTCTGGAACTTGATGTATTTGAAGATATTCTGTCTGATCTTAAAGCAAAGAAAAAGGTTGAGGATGATACTGATTTAACTGGATCAGACTTAAAAGAACTTGTTGGGCTTTATAAAAAAGCTTATAAAAAAGAACTCAAAAAAGATTTTCCTCAGGATCCAATGGATCAGCTTAGAGCATCAATTGGAGCTGTTTTTGGTTCATGGAATAATGACAAAGCTGTAAAGTATCGAAAACTTAATGATATTCAGAATTTAATTGGAACTGCTGTTAATGTTCAGTCCATGGTTTATGGAAATTTTGGTGATACTTCCGGTACAGGTGTATGTTTTTCACGAGACCCTTCTACTGGTAAAAAAGTATTTTATGGTGAATTCCTTATGAATGCCCAGGGTGAGGATGTTGTAGCTGGTATAAGAACTCCTCTTAAAATTGACGGTCTTAAAAAAATCAACAAACCTGCTTTTGATGAACTTGTTTCCATTAAAAATATGCTTGAAAAACATTACAGTGATATGCAGGATATGGAGTTTACAATTGAATCTGAAAAACTCTTTATTCTTCAGACCCGTAATGGAAAGAGAACTGGTGCAGCAGCTGTAAAATGTGCTGTAGATATGGTTGCAGAAAAAATGATTACAAAAGCTGAAGCAGTTATGCGAGTTTCTCCGGATCAGCTTGATCAGCTTTTTCACCCAATGATTGATCCAAAGTTTCGAAAAGAGCTTACAGTTCTTGCAAAAGGACTTAATGCATCTCCTGGTGCTGCCAGTGGACAGATTGTTTTTTCTGCCGATGATGCTGAAGCATGGGTAAAAGATGGTAAAAAAGTACTTCTTGTAAGAAAAGAAACATCTCCTGAAGATATTGGCGGTATGGATGCAGCAGAAGGTATTTTAACATCAACAGGTGGTATGACAAGTCATGCAGCAGTTGTTGCCCGTGGTATGGGTAC
>DAOVSY010000337.1 GCA_030633365.1 Spirochaetaceae bacterium
CAGTTATCCTGGTTTTTCTATTGGAGAAATCCCTGTAAGTTCATCCAATAATACAGTTCCTACCTGGAATACAGGAGTAACAGTAAATATATTACTTGGTTCTTACAAGAGTGATAAATTAAATATCGATGCCCTTGAACTTGGGCTTAAAAGTGCTATAGCAAAGTTGGATTTTCTGATTGATTCTCTAAATCTTGGAATAAGATCGTCCCATCAGCAGTATATTAGAAATTTAGGTGCATTTGATCAGTCCATGAGAGATTTAATTAGAAGTAACGAAAATCATAAAATAATGGAAACAAAAAAAGAACTTGGCCAGGCTTCAGAATTTGATCTTCTGGAATCTCAGTCTATTGTGGCCAGAGCAGAATGGAAAATAGAGGCTGCAAGGATTAATACAGAAATCTCATGGTTATCAGTATTGGAAGATGCTGCCTGGTTTCAGAAAGTGGATTTAAAGTAAAGGAGTGGATATGAGTGATAAGAAAGGTCTGTTAGGCAGGATATCCTCCCTTAGCATTGACAGGTATAGAATTGTATATCTTGGTATGGTTCTTCTTATAATTATGGGAGTTTATTTTTATCAAATTCTTCCCAGAGAATCAAAACCAGAAGTTGTATTTCCTAAAATTAAGGTCAATACAACTTTTACAGGGGCATCTCCGGAAGATGTTGAGTCCCTGGTAACAAATAAACTTGAAGCAGTATTGTCCGGTATAGATGATATTGAGTTTCTTACTTCATCGTCTCTTGCGGGCAGATCAGAGATACAAATGGATTTTTATCCTGAAGTCAACATAGATGATAAAATAAATGAGGTTAATCAGGCTGTTCTTTCAGTAAGAGATTTACCTGAAGAAGCTGAAGCACCGTCAATAAAGGTTTCTACTACAGCCAATCGTGCTTTTATGGTCCTTAGCCTTAGTGGAGATCTATTGCCGTCAGAATTAAAAGATGCAGCAGATATTATGATGGATGATCTGTTGTCTATTAATGGTGTAAACGATGTGAAAATTTCCGGTGAAAGGATACCGGAAATTCGAATTACAATAGATCCTGCCCGGCTTGCAGAATTTAATCTTACAGTTGATGATTTACTGCAAGCTGTACGGTTAAGGCATAAAGATACTCCTGCAGGTGATGCTATCCTTGATGGTATGCATTACTACGTTCGTGTATTAGGTTCCTATTCCAATCTGGATGAGATTAGAAAAACTCTAATTCCTCTTCCAGGGGGTGGAACCCGTTTTCTAAAAGATCTGGCTCTGGTAGAAGAGACATATAAACCCAGAACAAATTATTCAAGACGTTCTGTTAATCTGGAAACTGAAACTGCTGCTATGAAATCTGCAATTACACTCTCTCTTTACAGGGATGGTGGTACTGATATTATTGGCCCAAGTGTAGAAGTAAATAAAATTGTGAACAATCTGGATGATGGTAGATTTCCGGAAGATCTTGATATTCTTATAATTCAGGATGATGCTGTTTCTGTTCAGGAAGATCTTGATGATGTTCTTGGTAATGCCCTTTCCGGTCTTCTTATAGTTGTTCTTGTACTGTTTTTGTTTCTTGGATTAAAAGAAGCATTAATTACATCTTTAATTATACCCTTTTCATTATTTATTGCCTTTATGGGTATGAACAGTGTTGGAATGACATTTAATACAATGACACTTCTTGCAATGATAATTGCTTTAGGGCTTCTTGTTGATAATGCAATAGTTGTAATGGAGAATGTAGCAATATTCAGAGAGAAAGGCCTGTCCAGAATACAGGCAGCTAAGGAGGGGACTGCAGAAGTAGCACCTTCTATTCTTGCTGCAACTCTTACAACAATGGCAGCTTTTATACCTATAGCCTTTATGGGTGGTAGAATTGGATTAATTATTAGTGTAATTCCTTTAACTATTATTTTTATCATTGGAGCTTCTTTAATTATTGCTCTTAGTATTACACCTACTTTAAGTTCCAGACTTCTTTCCAAAAAAACCGGCCCTAAGGTACCCCGTAAGTTTTCTTTAGTTCGGGAACTTGTAGAGGCTGTTCTTATAACCGGTTTATTTATGCTTGCATTTTTTACTGATGGCAAGCCCGGTTTATTATCTTTTGTTATGGGTCTTGTAATGGCTGCTATTTTTGTTTTACGGATATTTTCCAGATATAAAGGTATAGATGCCTTTGGAAATGCAGCTATAGCTTACGAAAAAATATTAACCAGACTAATTAAAAGACGCCGTAACAGGGTTATTGTTCCTGTTATTGCACTCATTGCTCTTATTGGGGTAATGGCAACAATACCAATGGGACTTTTAAAAATTGAACTTTTTCCTATTAAAGATGAAACCTCATTATATGTAATTATTTCTACTCCGGAATTCAGTTCTCTGGATGATACAGATGCAGTAACAAGACAGGTAGAGGATATGCTCCTGGGGATTGGTGGTATAGATACCATCTATTCGGAAGTTGGTGTGGATTCGATGAGAGAAGCAGAAGTTGTTCTTAATCTTAAATCCGGGGACGAGCGAGACTGGACAACTAAAGAGATGATACCAACTCTTTTGAAACAGGTTATGACCATCTCCGGCTCAAAAATTACAGTTGGAACAGTTGCAGGGGGTAAAACAGCAAACAGCCCCTTACAGATTAAATTAATTGGAAATGATATGGATCAGCTTTCTTCCTACTCAAAAGATATGGTTAAATTACTGGGAAGTATTGAGGGTGTTGGTAACCCTTTTACAGATATGGAAGCAGGGTATCCTGAAGTACAGGTTCTTATGAAACCTATAGTAGCTGCAGATCTTGGAGTAGATGCAACTACTCTTGGAAATACAGTTAAAAATATAATTAGCGGTCAGGTATCCGGAACCCTTCTAACAGCAGACGGGGATTTGTCTATGCGTTTTGCTACTAAAGAAAGCAAAGTTGATTCAGTAGAGGATTTAGAGAAGATCTTTATAGAACTTAAAGATGGAAGCAGAGTTCAGCTTACACAAGTTGCATCTCTGGCAGAAACCAATGGCCTTGGTACCATTCGTCATAATGGCGGGGACCGAACTGTGACTGTCTATGGTTTATTAATGCCTGATGCAAATATACGGGATATAGTAGGTGACTTTAATAATCTTATGGAGGGGACAGAACTTCCTGATGGTCTTAGATATGAATGGGCTGGAGAAGCAGCGGATCTGGATGCCTCTTTTAGTGAGATGACAGTTAATCTTGCCCTGGCAATGCTCGTTGTTTTCTTCATTTTAGCAATGCAGTTCAACTCATTAACCCAACCCCTGGTTATTTTACTTTCAGTTCCTATGGCTATTATTGGTGTTTTTTCCGGATTACTGCTTACAGGAAACAACTTTGGACTCTATGCCTTTATGGGGGTAATAGCACTGGTTGGTATTGCTGTCAATGATGCAATTGTTCTGGTAGATACGATAAATAGAAATAGAAAAGAGGGTATGGGCCTGGCAGAGTCCCTTACTGATGCCGGACGCAGCAGGTTCGGCCCTGTTCTTGCAACAACGTTAACAACTATTGGAGGGATCCTCCCTCTTGCTTTTAAAGATGAAAATTTTGCACAGTTAAGTATATCACTTATTTTCGGCCTTATGGCTTCGACTATATTAACATTGATTGTTCTCCCCATTATTTATCATATTGTGGAAGATGAAAAGGTTAAGTTTAAAAAAATAATTCCAATATTTATTGATGAGGAGATTGAGAAATGAAATTAGGTAAATTGATTTTTGTTTCCATAATAACAGTATTTATATTTTCTGCATGTACAAACCCGGCAGAACAAAGTTCCACA
>DAOVSY010000346.1 GCA_030633365.1 Spirochaetaceae bacterium
CTCAGCAACCTATATATAGAAGATTAGTAAAAAATTATATTCTGACATAATTGTGACATATTCAACTGATACTATTAATACTAACAATGGGGGATAACCCCCATGAAAAAAATTAGGCTGGTCGCAAACAAGTTTGCTGCTCGCCTATGCAACCTAAGGAGTGAAATATGTTAACCAAAATTACATTTCGCAAAATTATTTTTATGGCAGTTCTTCTGCTGATTATACCAATGATTATGAGTGCTGAAGAAAGTATGACCTTTGATAATCAATTCCTATACGTACTGCAACAAATGGAATCAGGAGAGTTATCCATGGAGAATGCTAACGAACGAATTATGTCCATGGGAGAAGAATATTCGGTTAGTGAACCAAAAATGGAACAAGTCAAGAAAATGATGGGTGATATTGCTAATGGGAATAGTACAATTGAAGAATGTCAGGAACAAATCCAGACACAACAGAAAAATATGAATCAGGATAGAATAAAAATCCAGGAAGGGACAGCTGTCAATACACAGCTTAAATTACAGACATCAGAAAGCAACCGTGCAGGAAAAAAACAATAACCAACTTTACTATTAGGAGTTTTTATTTTACTCTTATGAAGGAATCATGACTGAATCTTTAAAAAGGGCGGGAAGTATTTTTTACTTCCTGCCATTACTACTTATTATAATATTCTCATTAGTTACCCCTTCACTGTCTGCCGGAGGATCGGGGGAGTTTTCAGAAGGATATAAGGATGATTTACTAAACCTATTTGAGGAAGTAATTATCAAAGTTGAATCCGGAGGAATGAGTGGGTTTGAAGCTAAAACGGCTTTAGCATTATTAAGATCTAAATACAGAGTAGATTATAATGATTTTGCAGGAAGAATTGATGCTATTGTTGATGAAGTTGAAGAGAATAAAAAAGGATACCTTGAGGCTCTCAATTATTTTACCATAATGCAGAACAATATGATCAAAGCTAGAGAACTTGCACAAAAAGAGGACTATGATAAAACCTTAGGCAGTGAACAGGCAGTCCCACGGGAAGGTCCTTCTCCAGGTGGAGGGAGCGTAAGCCCCCGAAAAAAGGATTGAACCGTCCGATTCTTGTAATAGAAGATGATACATCATCAGCCAGGTGGGTAGAGGTCTACCTGGAAAGAGCCGGGTACTCCGTAGTTTTAGCCCATGATGGAAATACAGGGCTGGAGATGGCAAGAAAGTTGAACCCTGCCCTTATTCTTCTGGATCTAATGCTTCCCGGACTGGATGGAAGGGAAATCTGCAGTATTGTAAGAAAAGAATCTGATGTACCCATAATAATGCTTACAGCCCGTGGGGCTAAAGCAGACCGCATAGAGGGTCTTGATGGTGGTGCAGATGACTATATTGTTAAACCGTTTGATCCGGATGAACTGGTTGTGAGAATAAAATCGGTTCTGCGTCGATATAAGGGGGATTTTAGAAAAATAATAAATTGCGGATTTCTTCATCTGAATACTGAAACCTATGAAATGTCTATCAGGGAAGAAGTGGTAATTTTAAGTACCGCCCAGTATGCAATAATGTCCACATTTATGAAACATCCAAATATAATTCTTACTCGCAACCAGCTAATTGAACAATCTTTTAATAATAACTTTGAAGCCTATGAAAGAGCTATTGATTCCCATATCAGACGTTTGCGAAAGCTTATTCACCAGGGGGATTATCAGCCCCTAAAGACAATCTATGGTTCTGGCTATAAACTGGAATGTCCGGAAAAATGAAAACTCTATTTTTTGGAATACTCAAGTCCTTTGTCCTGATTATACTTCTCACCATATTCCTTTCTACAGCAATTGAGTTTCTGTCCACCAGGAAAGAACTTCCAGGGCTGCTCACAGAGGTAAGAACTAAAAATATTGCACATTTTCTGGGAGCAGCCTATACAAGGGAAAAAGGATGGGACACCCTGTCAGATGAAATTATGTGGATAGAACAGGATAATATACACTCCAATAATATTCCATCTATGAGAATTATAGTAAGAAGCAATGATGGGAAAACACTTTATAATAGTTTTTCACAGCTTTCCATAACAAGTGATTCTCCACTGATTGAGGGAGGATCGTATCCTATCCTTGATTTTAACACAGGTGATATTGCAGGAACTATAACTGCTTATATAGATAAAAACTATCTTGAAAGAGAAACAGGTGAATATATAATATCCCTACTGATTCCCCGCCTCCTACAGGGAGGAATTACAATCATTATTGCTATTCTTGCGGCATCTCTCTTGTCACGACGTATTACTAAACCAATTACAGCTCTTACAAATGCAGCAGAAGTGATGTCCATGAAAGAAGTGACCCCTCTCCTTCCTGTGGAATCCAAAGATGAACTTGGGTGCATGAGTGAATCTTTTAACAGAATGATTAGTTCCCTGGAGGCACAGAAAAAACTTAGGAAGAGGCTTATAGGTGATCTAAGCCATGAAATACTAACTCCTTTAAACCTTATCAGACTGGAAGCCAGAGGACTACTTGATGAAATTACACTTCCTCTCCAGGGAGCCTCCCGGATTATAGAGGAAGTCGATCAGATGAAACATCTGATTGAAGATCTGGACTGGCTGGCCGAAACTGACTCTGGAGAATATAAGCTAAAAAGACAGATGCTTTCTATTGGTCCTCTTATTAGCAAAGAAGTGGAAAACTGGATTTTAAAAGGAGCATTAGAGGGGAAAAAGGTTCATCTGATAGATTTGCCTAAGGAACTCCCGTTGCTCTATGTTGATCCAATCCGCTTCAGCCAGGCCCTGGGAAATCTAATAGAAAACTCCCTTAAATACAGTTATAAAAAGAGCTCTGTAGAAATCAACTGCTCACTGGAAGATGACCGTGCAGTTATTTCTGTGATTGATAAAGGCTCCGGTATAGCCCCTGAAGATGAACCATATCTTTTTGAACGATTTTACAGGGCAGATCCGGCAAGAACACCCCAAAATGGGGGACGGGGGTTAGGCCTGGCAATAGTAAAACAGATTATTGAATTACATGGCGGACATGTTTGGTTTACCAGCATAAAAAATGAAGGAAGTACTTTTTCAATCAGTCTTCCATTTAATAATTAACTTACTGTTTAATCATATAAAGATGTGAGGCTAAAGAAGATTAAATAATTTTCTAATTGCTTTTTTAAATTTTCGATTTTTCTTATCAGAATCACTTTTAGACTCAACATTTTTCGAATTATCCAGTTCATTCCTAACGGCATTATCTTTTAATTCCACTTCTTCCATTGCAGAAGCAAACTCAAGAGCCTTATCAATATATGCAATTTCATCATTAAAATCTATTTCTTCAAGTTTGGCCCATTCATTAGTTTCAAGATCATGTAATTCTTCAACTGACTCAGAATTTTCCAATAGAAGATCTCTCTCTATGCCATCATCAATCTCTAAAGCAAGAATATCCTCATTATCCTCTAAAAAACCAATTCCCCATTCTTTTGCCAGTTTTTGAATCTTAAACTTCTTTAGATCTTCCTTAAGTATAATTAAAGTAGAAGCATAACTTCCTTCTTCCGGTAGAATTTCAAAAGTTGAATATAGTAGTTGTGCAATAGCCTGATAAAAACTTTTACCAGATTTTGAGAATATATTAATACTCTCAAGAGCAGAGGTGCTGTTAAGTAAACTCATTTTGTGATTATCTGCAACTACCATTCTATTGTCAGTATCCAAATAGATA
>DAOVSY010000255.1 GCA_030633365.1 Spirochaetaceae bacterium
GAAAAGGCATTTTGTATTCCTCTTGCAGCAGCATCGCTATATTCTCTGGGAAGTGTGCCTTCAGAAACTTCAGAAATAAACTGGTTTCCTTCACCTTTCCCTGCAGGTTCAACTGTAATAGTAATTTCTGCTGTATTTTCTTTACCCGCAACAAGCTTATGAAAACTCTCAGTATGTTTAACTTTTTTGAAAATAGACTCTCGATAAGTAACCTGGGGCTTACCCACATTGGCCTCTACTTTAAATTCACTAATTACACGTTTAACCAGGACATCAAGGTGTAATTCTCCCATCCCTGCAATTATAAGCTGTCCGGTTTCCTCATTTTCTTTTACAGTAAATGTAGGATCTTCCCGTTTTAAACTATCAAGAGCCTTTAAAAGTTTATCTTGATCAGAAATGGTCTTTGGTTCGATAGCAACAGAAATAACAGGTTCCGGAAAGTTCATGTCTTCCAGAAGTACCTGGAAACCTTCCGATCCTACTGTATCTCCGGTTTGTGCTGACTTAAAACCCACTACAACAGCAATATCCCCTGCATGAAGCTCATCAATAGCCTCATGTCTGTTGGAGTGCATTCGCAGGAGCCTGTTTATTCTTTCTCTCTTATGTTTATTAATATTCAGGATAGCAGTGCCTTTTTTAATGGTACCCGAATAAACACGTATAAAACTTAAAGCACCTGCTTCTTTATCGCTTTGTATTTTAAAAACAAGGGCAAGAGCAGGAGCCTTTTTGTCATGTGTAACAGTAACTTCCGAATTATCTTTAAGTTTATGTCCAATAACCGGCTGCCCTTCCAAAGGTGATGGAAGAAAATCCAAAACACCATCAAGAAGAGGCTGGACACCAATATTTTTTAAGGAGGCGCCTACAAAAACAGGAACCAGATTACGATTTAGTGTATTAACACGAATAGCATCCTTCAGCATTTTAGCTGGAATATCCTGACCTTCAAGAAACAGATCTGTTATTTCTTCTGAATATTCCGAAATTTTATCCAGAAGTTTTTCATGCCACTCTTCTGCAAGTTCTTTATATTTTTCAGAAATATCAGATTCAACAATATCGCTCCCTTTTGAATTTATTTCAAAACGGAGTTCCTTCATTTTAATTAAATCTATAATTCCAATAAAGTCATTTTCACTGCCCATAGGAAGGTATAGAACAAGAGGATTTGCCTGTAATTTTGTTTCCAAATCTTTAATAACATCAAAAAAGTCAGCACCCAGTCTATCCATCTTATTTACAAATGCTATTCGGGGAATGTTATAATGATCAGCCTGATGCCAAACAGTTTCGGATTGAGGTTCTACTCCGCCAACAGCACAAAAAATTGCAATGGCACCATCAAGAACACGTAAGGCCCTTTCCACTTCTGCTGTAAAATCCACGTGTCCGGGAGTGTCTATAATATTTATATGATGTTTTTTCCAGTAACAGGTTGTAGCTGCAGAAGTAATAGTTATACCACGGTCCTGCTCCTGCTCCATCCAGTCCATAGTTGCTTCACCGTTATCTACTTCACCAATTCTATGGCTTTTACCAGTGTAAAACAGTATTCGTTCTGTAGTAGTAGTTTTTCCGGCATCAATGTGAGCCATAATACCAATATTTCTCATTGCTTCAATAGACATAATTTACCTCGGGGGGAATGCTATCATAATCAGTAAATTGATTAAAGATGTTAGGAGGAATTCTCAATTTTGATTTATAAAAAAACTTCCTGTTAATATATTGACACGTTTAAGAGCCTGTGCTATTTTATCCAAACCTTAGGGGCGTTTAGCTCAGCTGGGAGAGCGCCTGCCTTACAAGCAGGATGTCGGGGGTTCAAATCCCTCAACGCCCATATAACCGCAGCAACAGTTTATCTGTACTGCGGTTTTTTTATGCCCTTTTGGTTTTATGGATTTTTTATATTTGGGAGTCTCTACATACAACACAAAAATATTTGTAAAAATACAAAAAATATTATACAATCACAATATGAAAAACACACTATTTGCATGGATTGGCAATACGGATCTTAGGGCTGCTGAAGAGGGTACAGGATATGCTCCCATAGCCCAGGCGGTAGGGACAAGAAAATATCCTGCTGTTGTTTTGCTTTGTAACTATGATCAAAAGCGTTGGAAACATTATGAAAAATGGTTTAAAAAAGAATTTCCAGAAACTTCTATAACTGTTTCATTTGTAGATCTAAATTCTCCTACTAATTTTGCAGAGATATATGAGAGTGCAACTGAGCAATTAGAAAACTACATAATTAAAAATCCAAAAGAAAAATTAACCTTTCATATAAGCCCGGGTACACCAGCTATGTCTGCAGTCTGGATAATAATTGCAAACAGCAAATTCCCTGCAGAATTAATAGAATCCTCTATAGAGGCAGGAGTTAAGGATGTAGATTTTCCATTCGAAATATCTGCAGATTATATTCCAAGGCTTAACAGTTATATTGAATCTAAAATTATAGATTTTTCAGAAGGTCTGCCTCCGGATACTCCGGAATTCGAAATGATAATTTACAAAAGTAAAATAATGGAAGAGGCTGTTACCCTTGCAAAAAGAACTGCCATGTTTAATGTTCCTCTGTTAATAACCGGAGAGTCCGGAACAGGAAAAGAACTGTTTGCAAGAGCAGTATGGTCTGTATCAGAAAGATCCCGGGGACCTTTTATTCCTGTTAACTGCGGTGCAATACCGGAAACTCTTGCAGAGTCCGAATTGTTTGGATATGTAAAGGGTTCATTTACAGGAGCAGACAGAGACAGAAAGGGCAGAATTGAAAGTGCAGAAGGTGGAATACTTTTTCTGGATGAAATAGGTGAGCTTTCCAAAGATGTACAGGTTAAACTTCTTAGAGCGTTACAGGAAAAAGTTGTATACAGAGTAGGATCTTCCAAAGCTGTAAAGGTGGATTTCCGTTTAATAAGTGCAACAAACAGAGATCTTCTGGCAGATATAAAAATTGGAAAATTCAGAACAGATCTTTTTCACAGAATTGCAGTAGCTTTTATAAGACTGCCGGCTCTTAGGGAGAGACCAGAAGACTTAAATATTCTTACAGATTATTTTCTTAATGATATTAACAGTGAGTTTAAAAACCAAAAGGGCTGGACTAACAAAAGTATATCCAATTCCGGAAGAAAAGCCATTAAATCCTATTCATGGCCGGGAAATATCCGTGAACTTCAGAATACCCTTATGCGTATGGCTATCTGGAGCGGTGACGGTATTATAGATTCCAGAGATGTGGATAATTCACTTCTGGGTATTAAAGAGCCAGAGAGCCCCATACTCGATAAATCTATGGGAAATGGATTTGATCTGGAAGAGCTTTTGGGAAACATCGCCAAAGTCTATCTTGAGCGTGCGATGGATCAGGCTGGGGATAATAAATCGTCAGCAGCGGATCTATTAGGATTTAAGAATTATCAAACACTGTCAAACTGGTTGAAGCGTTACGGGATGGATGGCAAATCTTGATTATTTTTTACATTCTTGAATTTGTACAATAATAAGTATATATTATGTACAAAAGAGGTGGTGTTATGTTTTCCATAAGAGTAGAAAAAGATCTTATTTCACTTTCCGACTTCAGGGCGTCCTATAAAAAATATATTACTCGAATTTCTGAAGATAAAAACTCAATCATTTTAACTCAAAATGGTAAAGCAGCAGCTGTTTTGGTTTCTCCAGGTGAATATGATCAGCTTACACAAAAAAATAAGGTACTTAATTTAATTGCATCCAGGTTACAGGAAATTTCAAATAATAGTTTTATTGTTAATGAAGAAGAGATGTGGAAAGAACTAGAATCATGAGGGTTAAGTTTCTTTTATCTGCAATGGAAGATATGCGATCCATAAAAGCTTATATTGGAACAGATAATCCTCAGGCAGCCATTAGGATAATTAAAAAAATTAGAGCTTCAGTAAAACATCTGGAAGAGTTTCCAAATAGTGGAAGAATTATTCCTGAATCAAATAACCCTCAGCTAAGAGAAGTTATTGTGTCAAATTACAGGGTAATGTATCAGATATCCAGTTCCTCAATAAATATCTTTGCAGTATATGAAGGTCATAGGCTTCCTCCAGTATAAAAATATTTGTATTAACATAAAATATATTATCTCTTAATTCGATTCATGTAGTAATTAGCTATCTATTCTCCTCCTTGAATCCTATCGAAGGCAAAAAAAATACAATCATAAAGATGGCACGAAACCTGCTTTATAAAAAGTAAGAACGCGGAGGTGCTGTAAATATGATTCAATTGGTTTTAGTTTTAATTATAAATACATTAGTTCTAATGGGCTGGGGAAGATTTCTAAAATACCTGGATGTTTTTAAGGAAAATAAAAATATCGAACATAATATTTTCTGGTTTGTAATGACGGGTATGATTTTTTCAATGATTCTACTTTTTATTATCTATCCATTATGGCAAACAATTGTTCCAAATTTTACCTCTGGCACATTTATTTCAGGATCTTTTGAAGAAGTTTCAAGATTTATAATTTTTATTGCTTTGGCTTTTAGTTTAAAATCAATTAAGGAACCAGGGGATGGTATTATTTTAGCAGCTTCTCTTGCACTTGGTTTTGCTCTTGGAGAAAATTTTAACTATATTCTTAATTCCAGTTTAAAAGTTTTTATATACAAATCTTTTTTTGGAACTATAGGACATATAACTTTTACTCTTTTATGGGGAAATATACTTTCTGTAATGCTCAGTTCTACAGAAAGAACAGTAAAGTCTACTGCTTTATTCTATATAGCTCCTGCTTTAGTAGTTTCTATTTTACTGCATGGTACATTTAATTCCCTTATATCTTCCGGTAAGCACTGGTATGCTGTAATTGTGGTTCTGTTAACTATTATCCTGTTTTTTACTGTTTACAAATATGTAAAGGAAAAATCAGCTTATAAAA
>DAOVSY010000572.1 GCA_030633365.1 Spirochaetaceae bacterium
AAAATACAACTCTTGGTACTGCAGGTCAAATGACTATAGAAGATAATATGATTATAGCTTTGACTAAGGGTTTTAAGAGTTTAAAAAGAAGTTTAAATAATAAAAAAAGAGAGTTTTTTAAAGAGCATCTTAAACATCTGGATATGGGGCTTGAAAACCGTCTAAAAGATAATGTTGGATTGCTTTCCGGTGGTCAGCGTCAGGCAATGACTCTGTTAATGATGGTTTTATCAAAACCGGATCTTATTCTATTAGATGAGCATACTGCTGCTTTGGATCCCAAAAATGCCCAGATTATTCTGGATCTTACAGTTAAATATGTAGATGAGTATAATCTTACTACTATGATGATTACTCATAATATGAAGCATGCTATTAAGTATGGTAACAGGCTGCTTATGATGGATAAGGGAGAAATTATTCTGGATGTTAAGGGTGAGGAAAAGAAAAATCTTACTGTAGAAATTCTAATTGAGAAGTTCCATAATATTAGAAATAAAGACTTTGAGAATGATGAGATTCTTTTATCGTGATATAATATTGATATGAAAAAATTATTATTTCTGATCTTTCTCTTATTTATAATGTTATCCGGTTCTTTTGCTCTGGATATTTATACGGATATAATCCAACCAGGCCAGGCTCTGGTTGGATCCTCATACAGAAATGGAGGAACCACTCCTTCAGGTTTTGACTGCAGTGGTTTTATAACTTACCTCTATAAAAAATATGTTCCTGCACTTCCCAGGGTATCCCGCAATATGGCTGGTTTTGGAGATCCTGTAAAAAGAGATTCAATTGCTCCTGGAGATCTTATATTTTTTGCAACAGGGTCTTCTTCCGGAATAACCCATGTAGCCGTCTATATAGGTCAAAATTCAATTATACATGCAATTTCAAATGGTCCTGACAGGGGAGTTACTATAACCAGTCTGTCTGCCAGATATTGGCAAAGCAGGTATCATTCTGCTGTCAGAATATTTGATAGCAGTATTTCTTCTGGTTCAGGTTCTGCAAGCAATACAGGTGTAGATAATTCCAATGTTAAAAGTTCTGTTTCAAATGTTCAATTTTCCAGAGGTAAATATTCAGGTGAAGTTTTAGCTGGTGAACCTGAAGGTCAGGGTACTCTTCTTATGAACAACGGAGATAAATATGAAGGATCTTTTTCTAAGGGTACTTTTGAAGGTAAAGGAACATATATTTGGGCTGATGGGACTAGTCATACAGGTGATTTTCACAAAGGTGAGATTGCTGATGCTTTAATTTCGGATAAAAGTGAAAATTATCTTTTGAAAAAAGACAGCCCCTGGGAAACCTGGGATGGTATTGTGGCAGGAGATTTTAATCTTTGGCTGCAGCAGGATCAGGATGCGTTTAAGGAGTGGAAGAAAAATAATTGAAGCCTGGTTGCCAACAAGTTGGCTGCTCGGCTAAGAATCGTACCGGAAGAGCGAAGCGATGAGGAACGAGGTCCTATGCAACCGTAGCCTGTTTTTATAAAACCCTCTTACAGGTATTTTGATAATATTTTCTTTTTCCAGTTGATGAATAGCATCTTTTATTTCATCTATAGTCCAATTATTTAGAGACCCGAAACCTTTTAGAGAGTAGAGTTTTTTTTCATATACATCAGAATATCTGCTTCCTGCAAGAGTTAGAGCTGCTTCTCTTATAGTAAGTTTTCTATTGTATTTTTTAACTAAATAAATAATTTCTCTATATCCAATTCTGTGGGTCTGAATTGTTTTGTCACAAACATCACATCCAAAACAGTTGTTGTATTCTGCTCCCATCAGTTTTAAAAGAGATTTTCTCCGGCATTGATTGTTGTTTATAAAGGTTAAAATAAATTCTCTGTATCTTGATTCCAGGATTGTTGGATTTCCTGGATTATCTTTTTGTTTTTTATTAGGGATATCAT
>DAOVSY010000278.1 GCA_030633365.1 Spirochaetaceae bacterium
AAGAATCCAAACATTGAAAAATCTGCATTGAATTTAAACATAACTGGCAATCTGCAAAGTATACTGTAGGTTGTAAAAAAAGAGTTGTACAGTTTATTCAAGATGCTTTCCTTTAACCCATAAAGGTAATCCGGAAACCATCATAACTACTTCATTCATAGATTCTGCAATAGTTTTATTTGCTGCAGCCAGATATTCATTATATTTACGTGCTGTTGGATCCATGGGAATATTTCCCAGGCCTACTTCATTGCTTACAATAATAATATTACCTCTATTTATCTGCAAAAAAGAGTTAAGAATTTTCTCCCAATCTTCTTCTCTTTTTTTGTAAAATAAATTATTCATCCATACGGTTACACAATCAAGAATAACATTATCTTTACTATGAAGATGAATATTCAAAGATTCTTCGATAGTATTATACTCCGGTCCCCGTTCTTCTTTGTGTCTGATAATTCTATTCTCCATTTCTTTATCAAAAGGAATCGCAGTAGCAAGGAAGTTTTTATTACCCTCAAGTAGATTTGCCCTTTTGAGAGCATATGAACTTTTCCCGGATTTTATTCCGCCTGTAATAAATAATCTTGTCATATTTCACTTCCTCCGGAGTCTAAGAGTAATCATGTATAATGTATGATTTCCCGGTAAAGGGATTTTTGGATATTTCTACATTTAAATTATAAATATCTTTCATAACCTTAGGACTAATAACATTTTCAGGCGGTCCCGAATTAACAATTTTACCCTTATCCAGAAGAAAAATATTATCACAGTATTCAAGTGCATGGTTAACATCATGGAGTACAGCAACTATTGTAAGACCTTCTCTTTTTGACAGTGTACGAAGAATTGATAGAATATTTATTTGGTGATGAATATCCAGATGACTTGTAGGTTCATCCAGGGCCAGTAGTATAGGTTCCTGGGTTAGAGCTCTTGCAATAACAACTCTCTGCAGTTCCCCTCCACTAAGCTGGGTTATAAGCTTGTTTCTAAGTTCCAGTACACCTGTTTCTTTCATTGCCCATTCGGAGATTTCAATATCTTTACTGGATTCTCTATCAAATCGGCCAAGAAATGGGGTTCTACCCATCAATACCACCTGTTCTACAGTAAAACTAAAATCAATTTTTACACTTTGAGGGACATAGGCTTCAATTCTGGCAAGTTCTCTTCGTGAATAGGTATTAATATCTGTACCCCTGATTAGAATTGAATCCCTTTCTCCCTGAAGGAGATTAAGAATCATTTTAAGAAGAGTTGTTTTTCCTGCACCATTTGGACCAAGTATTCCGGTAAAAGATCCGAATCTAATATCAATAGAGACATTGTCGAGTACTTTAGTTCCATTATAGGCCCAGTTTAGATTATTTGTTTTGATTACAACTTCATCAATCATTTAGAGTTCCTCATTCTGTTTAAAAGGAACAGAAAGAATGGAGCGCCTAACAGGGATGTTACAATCCCAACAGGGATTTCTGTAGGAGCAATAATTGTTCTTGCTATAGTATCTGAGATAAGAAGAAGAATTGCTCCTCCCAGCATACTGTATGGTATCAGTGTTCTGTGGTCAGGGCCTGTTATTATCCTCATAGCATGAGGGACAATTAGTCCTACAAATCCAATTACACCACTGACAGCAACTGCGCTGGCAGTAATAATTGTAGAAATCAGAAGGAAAACAAGCCGGGATTTTTTTACTGAAATGCCCATACTGTTTGCTGAATCTTCTCCCAGTATCATTAAATTAAGATCCCTTGCAAAGATAATGATAAAAAGACTTCCTGGTAGAATAACTGGAGCAGTTATAACTGCTTTTTGCCAGTTGGCAGCATTAAAGCTTCCCATGGTCCAGTAGACAATATTTTCCAGTTGAGCTCTGTTAAAATACATAAGCAGAGACATTAGTGCAGACAGAAGGAATCCCATTGCAATTCCTGACAGTAGTAAAGGTAAAATATCTCTTCCACCACCAGATATAAGATAGACAATTACTGATGCACTTATGGCACCAATAAATGCTGATATTGGAATTGCACCAATTCCTAAAAAGGTAATCTGCAATCCCATAGTCATGCCCAGGGTTACTCCAAATGCAGCTCCTGATGAAATTCCAAGTATATATGGATTTGCCATGGGATTACGGAATATCCCCTGAAAAACTGCACCACTAACCCCTAGTCCCATTCCTGCAATAACTGTCAAAATAATTCTTGGAAGTCGTATTTTCCATATGATTATCCTTGAAGTATTTTTTATTCCGTCATCAAAGGATGGGGTGGGTGATAAAATTATTTTTATTACATCAGAGAAGGGTATTCTGGCACTACCGAGGGATCCTGCAATTACAATAGTCCCCAGAAGAATCAAAATAAGCAGCAAAAAAACTGTTTTTTTATATTTCCCTGAAATCATTATATTTTAAAATGCATCCGGATGGATAATCTCAGCAAGAGCTTTCAGCCCTTCTGCCAGGCGTGGGCCCTGTCTGTCCAGCATATTATTATCTATTTCAAATAGTGACCCATTCTGAACTGCTCGCAAATCTCTGTAACCATTAGTTACCAAAATAGATTCTTTTGAGTTCCAGAATTTTGAACAGACAAGAATATCCGGATCGGAATCAACAATCTGTTCAAGACTGAAAGACCAGCCTTCAATTTCCGATGCAATATTTATTCCTCCGGCCATATCAATGATTTGATTAATAAAAGTATCTCCACCGGCAGTAAAGTCTCCGTATTCCCCAAATCCTATTACATAATAGATCGATGGTTTTTCTTTTCCCTTAACCGCTGATGTTACAGAATCAACTGTAGTTTTCATAGTGGAAATTAGTGAAGCTCCCATGGTTTCGGCCCCTGTTAAGCGGGCAATATCTTCTATTGTACGATAAGCTCCTTCAAAACTATTCTGATCTGCAAGAATAACAACAGGAATGGAGAGGGCAGTTAATTTTACCAGAGACTCATTAGTAAAATGGGTAGATGCAATTAGAATATCCGGATCAAGTTCTGCAATGGCCTCTATATCTGGTTCACGAAGACTTCCAATGCTTGCAATATTAAGTGCTTCTTCCGGGTAATCACAATAATCTGTTCTTCCTACAAGTAGGTTTCCTTTTCCAAGAGCAAATATAGTTTCGGTAACATTCGGAGCAGCTGAAACTATTCTAAGTGCCGGTTTTGCAATTGTGACAGATCTATTAAAAGAATCAACAATTGTAATCCCTTTTGTAATACCAGGAGATTCTATTTCGATTTGGCCTTCTGCAAAAAGAAAGAAGGTTGTAAATAATAAGATTATTATACCGATGGTTTTATTCATATCCTCACCTCATAATAAGTTTTTTCGGATATGGGTCTTCCAAAGAAGAATAGTTCCATACCCTGGTTTGTTCTACGCAAACCAATAAATGGGTAATTTCATGCAGGCAGGTCTCCTGGCTCTGAGGACTATTTGCTGCTACCTTCCCGACCTAAATACAAGTCAGTGGTGTATTAGAAGCAAAACCTCATTACAGTGGCGGAACCGCACAGGTATCTCACCTGCTTCCCTATTATCCGCATAAGCGGAACCTGTATGAATAATTATATCCTATAGCTATTGGTCATACGCCGTCAAGTGGAGGTGTAGTTAAAAAATATCATTTTGCTTATAATTATAAAATGAAATATAATCTAATTCCCTCGGGGGAAATAAAAAACTCTGATAACTTATTTATATATGTACTTCCAACCTCTATTGAAGATTCTTCTTATTCTATTGCATATCCTGAGTGCAAAGTTGAAGATATTCTGGCCGGAAGACTTACTATACGAAAATTTGATGGTTGTTCGTCCAAAGCAATATTAGAAATTACTACTGAATTGAAAGAGAGACTAAAGAAAAAGCAGCTAAAATATTCAGAACGTTTAAATACATTTTTTACAGCTGGAATAGGAATTTTAATTCTTGGAATTGTTAACTGGGCTATCCCGGATCCACTTCCATTAGTAGATGAACTTATATTTACTGTTGTTGGAGGTATAACAGCCTGGAAGGCCTGGAAAGATCGAAAAGTAAAATTACCTGTACTTGCAGAACAAACATATCGTTATGGTTATGATAACTTTAAACCAGATGTGGAAACAGATATTATCCTTACAACAATTTTTAAATCCATTAGATGTAAAATAGATCCACAAGAAGCCGTTGATGTAACCAAAGGTATGGATTCAATAGAAATTGAGTCTTTATGGATGACAAAGTATCTGAATATTCAGGATCTGGTATTATCTGGTAATTCAGATTTTGGAGATATAGTAAGAGTTTTTGAGAGTGTATTATTTGTAAAAAAAATTATTAGGCTGGAAAAAAGAAAGCAGAACAAAAGATTAAGACGACGTCTAATAAACCTTAAGCAGGAAATTACTAACAAAACAGGTATTAACGAGGATATTCTTGCTGTTTACATAGAGTTTTACAGATCTTATCTAAATTATAATGCAGTGGACTGATTCTTTCTTAATTAATATTAGCTAATATTATGTTATAATTAGCTAAAGTTTAGAGGGAGGCGTTATGTATGTATCAGCCACAGAGGTTCAGAATAACT
>DAOVSY010000112.1 GCA_030633365.1 Spirochaetaceae bacterium
AAAACCTGAAATAAAAACAGAAAAACATGAAAAAAATATTAATATTGAAATTGATAATAAATTAAAGAGTGATCGGGTTAATGAAGACATTATTTCCCCTCCGGAAATTGAAAAGACTGAAACAGCACTTAGAGGTTTTTTAAAAGTAGGGGGCCTTGGTGGATATCGTAAAGCAGCAAAATTCCTTCTCCTCCTGGGAAAACGTGAGGCAGCAACTGTTTTAAAGCATTTTTCTTCTAAGGAAATTGAAGAGATAACAAGAGAAATTGCCAGTATTAAACAGATAAATAATGAAGAAGCAGCAAAGTTATTAAAAGAGTTTGGTTATCTAAAACCAGGCCTTGATCATTCCTCAGGTGGCCTGGAAGTTGCCAAAAATATGCTTAATGCAGCATTTGGTGAAGAAAAAGGTAGTGCTATTTTTAGAAAAGTTATTCCCTTTAACGGTGAAAAACCTTTTGCTTTTTTAGAAGATCTGGAATATCAGCAGCTGATAATGATATTAAGAAAAGAACCTGTACATGTTTTAACAGTTATTCTGTCTTTTCTGGATCCTGTAAAAGCTTCTAAAGTTCTTGAAAGTATGACGAAAGAGGTTCAAATATCACTGGTCACCCGAATGGCTGTTATGGAAAAAGTAGCACCGGAAATAATTATGTCCATGGAAGAAGTATTAATTGAACGAATAAGAACCCAGGGAAAGGTGGTGACAGAAGAAGTTGACGGCCAATCTGTTCTTGCAGAGATATTGAAAAATATGGATCTATCTGATGAGGGTAGAATACTGGATACTCTCTCAGATACAGATGAAGACCTTGCAGAACAGGTACGGGAGAAATTATTTACAGTCGATACACTGCACTATGTCAGGGATACTGATATGGAGAAAATACTTCGTGACTTTACAGATACAGAAATTGCAGTTCTGTTAAAAGGACAGGATGCCGAAATTCGTAATAAAATAATTTATAATGTTTCTAAAAGAAGAATAGAATTTATAAAATATGAAGAGGATGCTCTTGGTGTAATGAGAAAGGCGGATGTTGATAAAGCAATGAAAGAATTTCTTGATTATTTAAAAGATAAGGAAATTCAAGGAAATATAGTTCTCTCCAGAGAAAAAGATGAGTATATTTAAAGAAATCATCTGATTGGGAGGATCTTTCGTGTATTCAACAGGACTTGCATATTTTTTGTGGCTAATATCCGGGGTAGGCGCCCTGGGATTTCATCGATTTTATCTTGGTAAATGGGGAACAGGACTGCTTTTTATGGCTACGGGCGGTCTTGGCGGCATAGGATCTTTTTATGATCTTGTTACCCTTCCTATGCAGGTTCGGGAAGCTAATTTAAGAAATGCATACAGAGAGGCTATCTACGATCGTAATACTGGTACCCGACCTGAATTTATTCAAAATGATTTTAAAACATCAATGCGTACAGAGATAAAAAAAGACAGTCTGGAGAGGGTAATTCTTAAGACTGCCAAAGATAATCAAGGTATTGCGACACCTTCAGAAGTTGCTGTGGAAAGTGGTTTAAGTATTGACCAGGCAAAACGAGCACTGGAAAAACTTGTAAGTAATGGGCATGCAGATATTAGAGTAAGTAAAAATGGTAATTTGGTGTATTTCTTTCAGGAATTTTCCAAAGGGAATATGCATCCTGATTTGGAAGATTTTTTATAGTCAATAGGGAATGGTTTTAAACCGTCCCCTACATATGAAATTTATTTCGTAATTTTAGAAGATTTTTTCCAAAAACAGCATCAATCTCTTTCCCGAACTGTTTATGGATTTCTGCCAGATAAAAATCATGGGCAATATAGCTTTCAATGGACTGAACAAGGCCTCTGTTTTTGGTCCATATTACCTGGCATTTTTCAGTTCCACCAAGGGCTCCGGTAATACACATTTCAGAATCCACTACACAGTCCAGAGTTCTTCCCAGCTCCTCAACAGGTCCCATATTTTCTATATCATGATTGTATGTTTCCCCAAAATCCAGTTTGTCATTGCCGTATATAAGGGTAAGAACTCTTACTCCCCTTTCACTTGCAGCTTTTAGACTACTGGAAATCGTAGATAGTTCCTGTGACCATATTCCTGTGTAAATAGTTTTTTCTGCCTGATCAATAATATCGCAAGCCATTTCAAAGGCTTTTTCTTTATTTGGAAGATTCCATACAGGATCAAAGTCAGATACAAAGTTTACAGACTTTAACCTTGTTTCAAGTTCCTCTGTAAACTGATTGTATTCCCTACGTAGTTTTTCAACCAAATCATCCGGGGAGAGTGGACTGAAAAGTTCCGGTTTTATACCTGTAGATACTGCCACACCTTTTTTTATCAGCCTTCTGGTAATATCATAAACTCTGGAGTGGGGAACACCGGAATTTTGTGAAATTGTATATGCACTTGCAGGATGCTGATTTAAAAGAGAAATATAAACCTTTGCCTCATATTCAGTAAAACCCATCTCTTTAAGATAGGAAAGAGTTTCTTCCAGATTAGTTTTCATATTTCCACCTTTGAGTCTAATTTAGTATTTGTGACAGGTTAAGTTGAATTGAAATTGCTTTACCAATATTATTTAGTTCCTTGAAAGATATATAACCATCTTTGTTGATAAGTCGTTTTTTGCTTACTGTAGTTAGTTGATCTGCCATTGCTTTTGAAGTTCGGTTATGGAATGTTACGTATGCTTCACTGGGGTATAGTTTTTCAATTTTACTTGTTAAGGGTATGACCTGAACTCTGTTTAGGAATTTATTTGCCGCATCGTTACTAACTATTACAGCTGGTCTTTTTTTACGAATTTCTCCACCAACAGATGGATCGAAGTTTACCCACCAAATTTCACCCCTCTTCATTGTAACTGTCTCCGAATGTTCCTTCTGCCCAGTTTTCCGCTTCATATTCTCTTTCTGTTTCAGCTGCCATTTCTGCATATGCAGTATACATATCTTGTTTGACAACGTGGGGGCGTACCAGGTCTTCAATAAAATGACTTATTTTTCCGGGTCCAATAACAGATCTTAAACCGTTGTATACTTCCTCATCTATGGTTAATGTAAGTTTTTTCTGCATCATTATACTCCTGCTATACGTATAATATACGTGTAACAAGTGAGGTTTGTCAATAATAATTCAGTTCATAATATTAGACAATTACTTCAGGTACATCATCAAAGCTAACTTTTCCCAGTTTCCCATCTCTAATTTCCTGAATAAGCAAACGGCAGGCTCTGTCGTAATCAACAGTGCCTCCTTTTAATAGAAAGCCTCTTTTTTTACCTATTAGAGTAATACCTTCCTGGGATTCTGAAGGAAGTTCATCAATTTTGAATCTGGTTTTTATTCGATCTCCATACTGTTCTTCCATATATATATATGCAAATCTGGCAATATCCTGAATATCAAGTATGCTGTCTTTAATACTTCCAAGGATTGCAAGTTTGTAGCCTACAGTCTGATCCTCGAATTTTGGCCAAAGAACTCCTGGAGTATCAATTAACTCGAAACCTTTGGAGATACTAACTCTTTGAAACCTTTTTGTAACTGCAGGTTTATTACCAACATCTGCCTTTTTTTTACCACGTATTTTATTTATTAAAGTAGACTTCCCAACATTTGGAATACCTGCAATCATTGCCCTGACAGGACGTCTGTTAAACCAAACTTCATTTTTACATAAATCTCTGCTCATATTTATTATTCTTCCAGGATTTTTATCTGTTGTGCTGGATATAGAAATAGCTGTCATTCCTTCCTGATTATTAAAAAAATCAGTCCATTTTTTTGTCACTACAGGATCTGCAAGATCACTTTTATTAATTATTATTATACGCTTTTTGTCTTTTACCAGTTCATCTATAAGAGGGTTTCTACTGGAAGAGGGAATCCGGGCATCAAGTATCTCAATTACTACATCTGTCTGACTCATAGATTCAGTAATTTCTTTCCGGGTTTTATGCATATGTCCGGGGTACCAGTTTATTATCATTTTGTATTCCTGGGGAAAATGAGTTTAATAGTTCACTATTATTAAGAATAATTGTAAACTATTGTATGACTTCTGGAAAGGTTAATCCTGTGAAGGGTAATATATTAAAAGAACAACACATACCAACCCTTATTATTTGGGTTCCTATTATCTCAATAATTATCACTGCTGTTGTAATCTCATTACTTGTTATTGGAGGCTTTGATAATTTTTTAGATAAGGAAAGTGAAAATTTAAGCCTCCAGCTTCTCGAAGAAGGTAAAGATGATTTAAAAGAAGAGGTTAATGAGGTTATAAGTTATATAGATTATAATAAAGAAAATGCAGAAAAATGGTTACAGGTAGAATTAAAAAGTAGAATAGATATGGCTTATTCAATAATAGAGTCAATTTATGAGTATAACTATAATAATAAATCTGATGAAGAAATAATTGATATAATTAGGGAAACTCTAAGAAATATAAAGTTTTTTGGTAATAGAGGATATTATTTTATCCATAGGTTCGATCTGGAAAGTAATGACTTTACCATACTTCAGCCCAATATGCCTTCTTTGGAAGGGGATTTTCAGCTGGAAGATAAAGATCTTGATGGAAAGAAAATATCAGAGTCTGCCTATAATCTTCTGGAATCAGAAGGTGAGGGGTTTTTATCCTTCAATTTTTATCTGAATGATCAAAACAGGAAAGAGAAAAAGCTTGCTTATATGAAACTTTATAAACCTCTTAATATATTTATTGGTACAGGTGAATATATTTACTATTTTGAAGAAAATATTAAAAACGATGTTCTTCTTTGGTTGGAGAGCTATGAGTATGAAGAAGGAAATTATATTTTTGTTTATGATAATATCGGGACTATGATTATGCATCCAATTTTTCCGGATCTTGTTGGCCGAAATCTTGCGGATCTTATCGATTCCACTGGTTATAATTTTGGACAGGAGTATCTAAAAACTGTCGGTAGTTCTTCAGGAGTTTATGTAAGCTATAACTGGCATGATCCGGAAACCGATACAGAAGTACTTAAGATCGGATATGCTCTCTCATATAAAGACTGGAACTGGAATGTTGGAACTGGTTTATATCTGAATTCATTGGAAGGTATAGTTTTAGAAAGACAAAATAATCTTAAAGATAGATTAAAAACTGTCACTCTTAGAACCATAATTATAGTTGGTTTTCTTATTATTGTATCATTTATAATTACACTTATTTTTGCGAGGTTTACTGTATCTTTATTTTCACTATATAAGCAGAATATTAAAGAATCTTCAGATAAATTAAAAGATTTGAACCTTTCGTTGGAGAAGAAAGTCAAATCAAAAACAAAAGAGCTGGAACAAAAGAACAGTGAACTGGAACAAATAGCAACTGTAGATAGTCTTACAGATATCTATAATCGCAGATATTTTGATTTTATATTTAATAAAGAATGGTACCGGCATATGCGCAATAAAAAAGGAATTTCTCTAATTATATGTGATATAGATTTTTTTAAGCAATATAATGATGCTTATGGTCATCAGAAGGGAGATGAATGTCTTAAAATAGTTGGTAATATTATTAAAAAGGCTTGTAAGAGACCCACTGATATACCTGTTAGGTATGGAGGCGAGGAATTTGCTCTAATACTTCCACATACAGACCTTGATGGTGCAGTAAAAATTGCAAGAGATATGCAGAATGAACTTATAGTAAACAATATTAAACATGAATATTCTTCAGTTTCAGATAAACTGACATTTAGTTTTGGAGTTTGTTCTGCTGTTCCAGAGAAAGGGAAAGAGTACTCTCTACTTATCAAAGTTGCAGATGAAGCCCTTTATAGAGCAAAAGATAATGGCAGGAATCGAATAGAATCATAGTTATTTTATTATCGAATCCTGACACTCTTGCAATTGACAATTGAGATACATATAATCATCAGACTTGTATAAAATGAAAGAGGCTAAACAATGACTTCAGATGAATTAAGAAATAAATATATTGAGTTTTTTTTATCTAAAACCCATAAACAAATAAGTGGGAAATCGTTAATTCCCGAAAATGATCCGACAGTTCTTTTTACAACAGCCGGTATGCATCCCCTTGTTCCATATCTATTGGGGGAGGATCATCCATCAGGAAAACGTCTTGTGAATTTTCAAAAATGTATTAGAACAGGTGATATAGATGAAGTTGGTGATCCCAGCCATCTTACTTTTTTTGAAATGCTTGGGAACTGGTCTTTAGGGGATTATTTTAAAGAAGATGCCATAAGAATGAGTTTTGAATTTCTTACATCTCCTGAATGGCTTGGGTTTTCAGCTGAAAAGCTTTCGGTTACTGTATTTGAAGGAGACTCAGAGGTTCCTGCAGATAATGAATCTGCTTCTATGTGGAAATCTTTGGGTATTCCGGATGAGCGAATCTATTTCCTTCCCAGAGAAGATAACTGGTGGGGCCCTGCAGGAGCAACTGGTCCATGTGGTCCGGATTCTGAAATGTTTATAGATACAGGAAAAGATGCCTGTAGTCCTGATTGTAAGCCCGGTTGTCATTGTGGAAAGTATTTTGAAATATGGAATGATGTCTTTATGCAATACAACAAACAGGAAGATGGAAGTTATGTTCCTATGAGCCGGAAATGTGTTGATACTGGTATGGGTATTGAACGAACTGTTGCAATGCTTCAGGGAAAATCTTCTGTGTATGAAACAGCTGGTTTTGTAGAACTTATAGAACTGGTTGAAAAAATATCAGGAAGTAAGTATGGAAGTGAGGATAATAAGGATATTTCAATTCGTATTATTACAGATCATTGCAGGACTTCTGTTTTTATTCTTGGAGATGAACAGGGTGTTAAACCTTCTAATCTTGGTCAGGGATATATTCTGAGAAGGCTTATAAGACGTGCAATCAGGCATGGTAGAAAACTTGGTATTGAAGGGTCTTTTTTACCTAAACTGGGTTCTTTGGTAATAGAACAGTATAAGCTTACCTATCCGGATCTTGAAAAATCTATGGAAACAATTCTTAAAGAACTTGCTTTAGAAGAAGAAAAATTTTCTTTAACATTACAGAAGGGTGAACATGAATTTGAAAAGCTTCTTCCAAATCTTCTAAAAAGTAAAAATCCAATAATTCCGGGGAGAGTGGCATTTAAGCTTTATGATACTTATGGATTTCCATTTGAAATAACTGAGGAGCTTGCATCAGAACATGGATTAGAGGTCGATAAAGCTGGATTTGATAAAGCATTTGAAAAACATCAGGCTTTATCAAAACAAGGAGCAGATAAGGTTTTTAAAGGAGGCCTTGCTGATAATTCAGAAACTACAACTGCGCTCCATACAGCTACACATCTGCTTCATAAGGCACTTCGGGATGTACTGGGTAACCATGTTCAGCAAAAAGGGAGTAATATAACTCCTGAAAGGCTTCGTTTTGACTTTATTCATCCGGAGAAAATGACTTCTGATCAAATTAAAGAGGTTGAAGATATAATTAATAAACAAATTAAAGAAAATCTACTAATTTCAATGGAAGTTATAAGCCTGGAAAAAGCTAAAGAACAGGGAGCTTTGGCATTTTTCAGTGATAAATATGATGAGCAGGTTAAGGTTTACTCCATAGGAAACTTTTCAAAAGAGGTTTGTGGTGGGCCACATGTTTCAAGTACTGGTAATATGGGCAATTTCAGGATAAAAAAGGAGCAATCAAGCTCCGCTGGTGTCCGAAGGATCAGGGCTGTTCTGGAGCACAGCTAACTGACCGCATGCACCGTTAACAGATCTTCCTTTTCTGTATCTTTTTGTAACAGGGATACTTAGATCTTCCAGCATTGAAATAAAAGAATCTACTGTTTTGTCCTCAGGTTCCTGGTAGGGGAGTTCTTCGACCGGATTCCAGGGAATAATATTTACTATAACTTTTAAATCATTTACGAAATGTCTAAGTTTAACAGCATCATCCTTACTGTCATTAATTCCTGCCATTAGAACATATTCTATAGTAATACGCTTTTTGGTTGTTCTTTGGAAATATACAAGGCTTTCCTTTAATTGTTTTAATGGTTCCTTGCCGGCAACAGGCATCAGTTCTTCCCTGATTTTCTCATCTGCACTTATCAGAGAAACTGCAAGTCTAACAGGCAATTCTGTATTTGCAAGTTCTCTTATTTTTCTTGTCATACCACTTGTTGAAATAGTAATTTTCCTAAGCCCTATATTCTGTCCTCTTGGATCATGTAGTATTTTAACAGATTTTATGACTTCTTCCAAATTAGCCATAGGTTCACCCATACCCATAAATACTATATTTGAAATATTACCATATTTGGACTGCAAGTGTAGAAATTGTTCAACAATTTCTCCTGCACTTAAATTTCTTAGAAGGCCCATAGTCGCTGTTTTGCAAAAGGTGCAACCCATTGCACAGCCAGCCTGACTGGATAAACAAGCCGTTCTTCTGTCATTATCATCAATGAGGAGAACACTTTCAATAAATTTACCATCATATAATTTTAGTGTTATTTTTGCTGTTCCATCATCACTTACATTTTCCTGTGAAATTTCAGA
>DAOVSY010000091.1 GCA_030633365.1 Spirochaetaceae bacterium
AAGACCACCGGTAACTCCAATGCCGCCAAGGTTCATGGGATGATCCCATACTACTGCAGACTTTCCTGCCTGGGTCTCTCCAAATGGTATATTAAACTCTTTACAAAATTCTCCAAGAGCATCACCAGCTTCTGAATACTTTACTCCACCGCCACAGATAACCATTGGCTTCTTTTTTGACAGTACAAGATCAGAAGCTCGTTCAACAGAAGAAATACTCAATTCTCTTCTTTCAATATAATGAACGCGCTTTTTAAAAAACTCTTCAGGATAATCCCATGCTTCGGCCTGAACATCCTGGGGTAATGCAAGGCAGACAGCCCCTGTATCTGCAGGATCTGTTAGAACACGTATTGCATTTATTGCAGCACTCATTATCTGCTCAGGTCGATTGATTCGATCCCAGTATCTGCATACGGGTTTAAAAGCATCGTTACTTGTTATTGTGTAATCATGAAACTGTTCCAGTTGCTGCAGTACAGGATCGGGCTGCCGACAGGCAAAAACATCACCAGGTAATAATAAAACCGGTATTCTGTTTACTGTTGCAAGCCCGGCTGCTGTTACCATATTTAAGGCACCAGGGCCAATGGAAGAGGTAACTGCCATAATTTTACGTCTGTTATTCTGTTTGGCAAACCCTATTGCAGCATGTGCCATTCCCTGCTCATTATGACCCTGAAAAAACTTTAGTGAATGGTTTGGTTCCTGGAGAGCCTCTCCCAATCCCACAACATTTCCATGTCCAAAGATACCAAAAATACCCTGGATAAATTTAGTTTCTTCTCCATCAAATGAGACAAACTGATTATCTAAAAATTTCACCAGTGCCTGAGCCATAGTTAATCTTATTTTACTCATTTATCTTCTCCCACTTTTCGTTCGGGCCATATTTTTACATTATCTTCAAGAAGCCATTTATGCTCTTCCCTGTAGTATCTTATAGTAGGAAGCCAACGATCATTTGGTAAATGTGGTATCATCCAGATATAGTACATTGCGTAGCCTGGAGCTGCCCCCTGGGAATGTGTTTTATCCGGAGATATTAAAGTTGTATCACCATTTTTTACAACATGGGCATCATCATCAAGAACAGATATACCAAATCCCTGTTCAGGAAAAAATCTGTAATGATATATCTCCGGTTGAGGATGATCATGTGGCGGATAACTGGACCACTTTCCAGGGTGATTGATAACTTCTCCCAACACCATATTAGACAGAGGATTGATCTCTCCATCAAAAACAGTTCGTACAGACCTGATGGATGCTTCATTTAGAGTACCAGCACCAAAAATATCTGTTCTTACATCATCAGGGGTATAAAGTTTAGCATCAAAACTATTGCTGTTATCAACCTGCTCGACACATATTTCACATTCAGTGTCTGTTTTTATTAGCACCTCAGTATCTTTTGATACATGAAGGACATAGGGAGCTTCATCAAAACATGAGTTTCTTGTAACAGTTTTTTCATTATCGTCCCATATAAATGTTACAGTACCCTTTATTAAAAGCCATGCTCTTTCCCTGCCACTTTTTGAAACAGTCTGATCACCTGCTCTCATTTTTAATATTCCAAAATCGAGAAGAAGTTCACTGTGTATTCCATGCTGCTGTGTAACTTCAGTAAATCCATATTTTAATTTTTCATCCTGCTTAACTATCATGTATGGCTCCTGTATCAACTTAAGATCTATCTAATAATATATCAGACAGATCTTAAGTTTATGGATTATTATTAGTTTTTTATATCAAACTCCGGGAATCATTAAATCTCTTATAATATCAACCAACTGCTGGTACCCGCCGATAAAACCCTTAAGTGTTTTTTTTGTAGCACCATATTTTTCAAAATCTTCATGAGAAATACCATATGGATCATAGGCATTTTTAAAATCTTCAAATTTATCGATGAGCTCTTTAATTACCTTTGGATCCATTGGTTCATCTGTAGTATTTTTAATCTCTACAGTAGAATTATTATATCTTTTCTGCCATTTATAAGGAATTGTATGGATAATATTCCCACCAATAAGTTCTGACCAGTGAAGTTGATTCCTGTAAGCAGCTGCCAGCATTCTTGTTTTAAAACCTTTTTCATTAAAAAACTGGACGGCTTTCTTCATTGCTGCAACACCTGCCATTTCAAGATATGCCGGATCAATACTGATATTCTCTTTATCTGCAACAATCTTTAACCAGTCATCAAGTCGTCCAACCATTATCGTGCATACAGGGGTCATATTTTTTATATCTTTACCTTCGTCCTCTCTTCGCTTAAGACCTCTTTCGACTGCTTCGCCGACAGCAACTGCCTGGGGAACAGTAAAACAAACAGTTGCATTAATATTAACACCCTGGTATGTAGCCTCTTCCATAGCTTTTACTCCTGCTTTAGTTGCAGGCATTTTAACCTGCATATTGGGAGCAAGTTTATCAAATTTTATCGCCTGGTCTGCCATTCGCTTTGCATCACGATAGAATTTTGCATTTGTTTGGATTGAGATTCTTCCCTTCATACCCTTTTCTTTTTCAAATACAGGCATAAGCAGCTCAGAACCCTTAACTGCCATCTCTTCTATAAGTTGCCATGAAACTTCATCTTCATCAAAAGTGGGATTATCTTTTATTATTTCAAGTATTCTATCTTCCCAAAGATCATATTCTTTTTTAAGTACGTTTAAAACAATAACAGGATTAGTAGTAGCACCTACTGCACCTTTAGGTATTGCATATTCAAGCTCAGAAATTGCACAAGAATCATTCCAGTAATCTGTATCTGTAGTCTTTGCCATTTCCTGTAAAAGAGAGTTATATTCTGCCATATTATCCTCCAAATCAAATATTGTCTGATATTATGATATTCTTACTAAAAGCAGTTGTCAATAGTATTGTCTGATATTATGATAATATATTGACGATTTTTTTATATTCGGTTATAATGTTTTTATGTCAATTAAAAAGATAAAAAAAACAACTGTTGTTGAGCAAGTTATGGAGCAGATAAAAGCTCTTATTTCTTCAGGGGCTTATAAACCAGGTGATAAAATACCTACAGAACTTGAACTATCAGAATCTTTCGGTGTAGGACGGTCCTCCATTAGAGAGGCTATAAAAATTTTTAACTATATGGGTGTTCTTAGATCCCAGGCTGCAAAGGGAACCTTTGTTGAAGAACGTTCTAATATTTCTTCTGAATCCCTTACATGGTCCCTTCTTTTGGGAGATGATGAACTTAATGAGATGATAGACCTTAGAGGGTCCATTGAAATTTGGGCTATGTTTAAACTGACAGATGAAATAAACGCCAAGAGTTCTGAAGGCCAGTCGGTTGTTAATAATTTAAAAAAAATAGTTGAAACAATGAACAATTCTGCATTATTAAATGATAGAGCAAATCTTATAGAAGCCGACTTTCAGTTCCATAATATAATTATTAAAGGTTGTAATAATACTCTTTTCACCTCTCTATTCGAAACTCTAAGATCCTTTTTATATGATGAAATTAAACAATCCCAGCTTGATTACACTGACCTGACTCAGATTCCTAAAGAACATGATCTTCTGCTTAATGCAGTTCTAACAGGTAAAAAATCATCTGTTTATTCTGCTTACAGTGATCATATTTCGAATATTAAAGAGAGGTTACAAAAAAGATAGTTCTCCTGTCAAAGAACAACTTTTTTTAAAATACGAGTCTGTTCATTATTATATGGATTAATCTTTATCCATATTTCCTCAAAAAGAACACTCTCGACTATTCCACTCCCCATATCATATCTTAGCTTTATAATTCCGCTTCCTGTTAGATTTTGAATATTCTCCATTAATTTCCTATATTCCGTATTTGTCATGGGAATCTCCCTTCTTGCCAGAGTAAGATGCCCCTGTTGAATATAAGGGAACCCATCTCCTTTTATTACCGGAGGATTAGTCGGATCATAAGGAGTTCCTGGAGGTGCATATAAATAACTATGTGGTATTCCCGGCCAGAGATGTGTATTATCAGTATTATAATCATGCATCCCAATAGAAATCAGTTTCAGGGATTGTTGATACTCAAGAATTTTCTGTGAATCTTCATCCGTCAGAAGATAATTTCTCTGAGGATATTTTAGAAATAATCTTTTCTGGTCCTCATTTCTCATCGTTAATTGTAAAAAAAGTTTTCCTTTAATTTTTATTGTAGGATTATCTCCCTGAGAAGGTTTCCATATATCTGAAATATCCAGAACAAGACCTTTTGAAAGAGGGGTAAACGGATCAAAATCTGTACGAACAATCCCTCCTTCCATTTTAATGGAAAGAGGGACATCGTTTGTAGTAGGATCATCCCGGGTTACAGGAATTCCTAATTGATATAATTCAGCCAGTGCTTTTACTATCAATTCCACAAAATACTTTTTTCTGTAACCGCATCAAAAAACTGAATCTTTTCTATATCAAATGCAACTTTTACATTATCACCCTCTTTAATATTATGCCCTGGAGTTGCAAGGACAGTAAACATAGAGCCATTATTCTCACATATAATAACATCGTCCCGGCCTGTAGGCTCAATTGTATACACTTTGAAAGGAAGACCTTCGTTCTTTCCAATTTCCAGATCCTGAGGTCTAATTCCCATTTTTACTTTTTCGGGTATTACTTTTGGAGTTCTGGATGGTGGTACTTCAAGAGTTAAACCTTCAGCAAGTTTCATTAATAGTTTTCCGTTCTCTTTCTGCAAGGTTACATCCATAATATTCATTGGAGGATTACCTACAAAAGTTGCTACAAACAAAGTTTTTGGTTTATCATGAATATTTGCCGGTGTATCATATGCCTGCATAACCCCTTCATTCATAACAGCAATTCTGTCTGCCATACTCATTGCTTCTATCTGATCGTGTGTTACATAAATTGCTGTTGTACCCAGATCATGTTGAATTTTCTTAATTTCGCTTCGCATATGTATACGAAGTCTGGCATCAAGATTTGATAAGGGTTCATCAAAAAGAAGAAGTCCCGGTTTTTTAATCAAGGCTCTTCCAAGAGCAACCCTCTGCTGCTGTCCACCGGAAAGCATTCCTACTTTTCTATCTAATAGATGTCCAATTCCCATCATCTCCGATGTTATTTTTGCAGCCTTATCCAGTTCTGATTTAGATTTTTTCTGCAACATAAGTGAAAATGTAAGGTTTTGATAAACATTCATATGAGAATAAAGAGCGTAACTCTGAAATACCATACCAATATTTCTGTCTTTGGGAACAAGTTTATTTACTACAGTATCATCAAACTTTATAAGACCACTAGTAGCCTTATAAATACCTGCAATAATAAGAAGTGTAGTAGTTTTTCCACATCCCGAAGGTCCTAAAAAAGCAACAAACTCCCCATCTTTAATATCAAGATTTATTTTCTCCAGTACTTCCACCTTTTTAAAGGACTTTGTAATTTTTTCTAAATTAACACGCATATCTATTCCTCCCCGGGTTTATTATCAAATAATTTAGTAATAGAAATCTCATGATCCACCCTTCATACCGCCTGCAAATATAGCCAGAAGATATTTTTGAGTAAAAATAAAGAAAAATATTACAGGTATTAACTGGAACAGACCTACTGCTGCAACAGTGCTGTAGTTGACTGGTGCTGTTTCCTGCATAAGACGATTTATATAAGTTGAAATAACAGCTGTATCCTGATTTGTCATAAAAGAATATGGAATAAGGAACGAACTCCATCCAATTATAAAGGAAAAAACTGACAATGCTGCTATACCGGGACGTATTTGAGGAAGGAGTATCTGTCTGAACGTTCTCCATCTGCTGCAACCATCGATTAAAGCAGCTCTTTCAAGATCCCAGGGGATAGCATCAAAAAAACCTTTCATTAGCCAAATGCCCAGGGGAAGCTGAGTGGCAATGCTTACAAGTATAACTCCTCCCAGCGTATCGTATCCAAAAACACTTAGCAGAGGAACTCCTGAGAGAAATCTCAAAACAAAATATGTTGCAATCAGTAGTGTTGTCGCCGGAAATGCCTGCAATACCATTGTAGATCCAAGAAATGTTTTCCTTCCCTTAAAATTGATTCTTGAAAGAGCATAACCTGCCATAGAAGAAACAAGCAGTACGCCAAGAGTTAGTGTTGTCGCAAGAACAAATGTATTCCAGGTTAATCTCCATACTTCAGGATCTTTAAGAAAACTCCAGTTTGCAAGAGTCAATCCGCCAGGATTTCCTGCAGAATCAATAGGTATAAGTCCTCTGGTACTTACAGAAAAAGTAGAAATTATTATCCAGTAGATTCCAAGAATCAGCGGGATTGAAAAAATCAACAAAATAGTAAATGGTATAACCTTTCCCCATGGAAATGTTCTAATTTTTGAAACTGCTATCACAGGTCGCCTCCTTTTTAAAGTGTTTCAATTTTTGGTTCCTGAATCATATCGCTAAACTTAAAAAACTTAAGATATGCTATACAGAAAAGAATACTTATAATTACAAGTATACCTGCCAGTGCCATGGCAAAACCCCACTGAAACTGTCCGAAATAATTATTCAGTCCTTTATGATATGCCCATAATGACCAGACCTCTGTTCCATATGCTCCATCTGTAAGAACCATTATCTGTTCAAAAGATGTAATTAAAGAAAGAGTCTGAAAAGTAGTGACAAACATCAAAGGCCATTTTATTTGAGGAATAATAATATGCCTTATCCGCTGCATTATATTTGCACCGTCCACAAGAGACGCGTTCATCATATCTTTTGATATTGACTCTATTGCGGAAGTAAAAATAATCATTCCGAATGATGCTCCTATAAAACCATTAACCAGAATAATTGCTATATATGGATGTGCAGCAACCATCTCAGATGTTTCAAACCCCAATGGTCTAAAAAATATTTCATTGAATATTCCATAAGGAGAATCAGCCATTAGATATCGCCACATCATTATATAAACAACTACAGGAGTTATTCGTGGTACAAGCCATAAAGCACGAAAAGCAAAACCTGCTGCTTTTGGTATATGTGTTGTAAGAATAGAAAGGACAAGGGCAAGTCCAACATTGAAAAAAACAAGTGTAAAAAATACATAGATAACAGTTACTCCCACATGCTGGCCAGATTGTGGATGGGTAAATATCTTTATCCAGTTTTCAAATCCAATCCATGACCAGTTGGAAAAACCTGTCAGACTGCTCATATCTGTAAATGAAATAATAAATACAATAATTACCGGAGCAATAAAAAATACTGCTACAAGAATCATTGCCGGTCCCATAAAAATAAGCCAGTCATATTTATTTCCCAGTTTACTTTTACCTGGAGTAAAACTAAAAGCACTATCTGCAGTGAGTTCCTCCACAGTTTTAAATCCCATTCTAACCTCCTGTTTAAGATAACAGGAAGCCGTCAACACCAGCTTCCTGTCATTATTAACTTAATACATTTTAATTATCTAATTATAACAGCGTCCCCAATTTCAGCTTCGAGAACAGCTATTACTGCGTCAACTCCCTCTGCAGGTGTCAATGCGCCATTCTGTACAGCTTCCATATTTGTCCATAGTGCACTCCAGTAACTGGGGTAATAAGGATGATTAGGCTGATAAAAAGCATAATCAAGCATGTATAATGTTTCTGAAAGTAACCTGTCTGCTTTGTATGGTGCATAATCTGCCTGGGACTTAAGAATACCAAGGTGACCACTTTCAACAGCATGTTTGGTATTAAGTTCTTTTGTTGTCATTTTTTCCAGTAACCTTACAACAAGATCCTGATTTGAACTTCCACTTGCTTTTTCAGATACAACAACATAGATAAGAGGATGAGACAGCTGTTGTGCTGCAACACCTCTTATACCGGAAGGCTGTAGAGCATAACCAAAGTTTTCAAACAGGTAGTCATATCCACCAATATCCTGAACATGCTGAGTAGCCCATTCTGAAAAGTGCCAGACTCCACCAGCAAAGAAAAGAGCGTTGTTATGGGATACAGTGTTATGCCAGATACCCCAATCCGTACCAAGAAAGTTCTTTGGTATTACTCCCTCTGTTACAAGGCGTCTCTGAAACTTATACCATTCCAAAAGAGCATCTTTAACAATTACAAGTTTATCCTTCTCTGCATCGTAAATTTGTCCGCCATAAGCCATGTAATACTGAATAAAATCTCCTCCGGACTTTGGTCTTGACCAGAAACCATAACCAGGCTCTACAACACCCTTTGCAATTGCTTCTTTACCGGTAGCAATCATATCATCAAGTGTAAAGTTACCTTTGGCAATTTCATCTGGTAATGCTGCAATTTCAGCATCACTCCATTCAAGATCTTTCAGTTTAGTTTTACTAAAAAACATTGGTCGAGCTTCAGTATCCTGAGGAATACCCCAGATCTGACCTCTCCAGGAAGTCATTCCCCAAAGTCCTTCAATAACATCATCAAATTCTGGAGCCATTGCCTTTATCTCTTTAACAGAATCTGCAAGAGGTACAATGTATCCGGTTGTACCGTATACAGCTATGTTTTCATGACCTGTTAAAAGAATATCCGGGCCCTTTCCAGCTTCACTGGCCATGGTAAATTTTTTGTTAAAATCACCCCAGCCTGCAGTTTCCTGAACAGCTTCCACTGTTATTACAATACCTTCACTCTCAAGCTCTTTGTTAAGTTCTTTTGCAGCTTCAATTGCAGCTTTTCCACGCCACTCTTCTGTTGCTCCTGCTTTAGTCCATATTCTAAGTGTTATCTCTTTTGGACCATCTGATGTTTCTTCATTATCGCCTCCTGCAAATGCAAAAAAAGGTATAATCAGTAGTAAAATTAAAAAAATTGAAATCTTTCGCTTCATAAAAGCCTCCTATATATTTTCCGGTAAAATACCGGGTAATGCCATTTTATTTGTAATTTTTTTCCTTTTTTTTAGTAAAATGTCTACTTCTGTTGTGGTAATTGAATACAAACCCATTTTTAAATAAGCATCCAGATTATCACTCTCTTTTAATGTCCATATAGAAATTGGAAGAAAACGTCTTAGAGCGGTATGTATAAGTTCATCTGAAAGATATTTAAACTCAATATTTATACCGCAGCACGATGCGTCCACAGCCATTCTGCATACTTCCTCTGCAATTAAAGAAGCAGATTTTCCAGTTTCTTCAAGAATCTTCCTGCCAATATTAAGAAGGACCTGGAAATCAGGGTATTTTTTTTTCAGAGAATAAGCTCTTTTATATTTACAACCTGTAACTATAACGGAATCTACCATATCAGCATCTTTAACAATCAGAGCCATTGGATCTATGCAAGTATCATCCTTAATATCAACATTTAAAAAACATCCATATTCCTTTGCCATAGATACTGCTCTGGTAAAAGTAATTATTTCAGAATATTGATTTTTCATATTTGAATCTGATTTAATGAAACTATTAAGTTCTGATAAAGTATAATCACAAATATTAACTTGTCCCTGATTTCTGGTTTTTATAAACCCGTCATGAAAAAGAACAGGAAGACCATTTTTTTCAGATCTGACATCAACTTCTACAAAATCAGCTCCGGA